>CANFHM010000026.1 GCA_947446975.1 Microthrixaceae bacterium | reverse complement strand
TCCTCGAGGAGATCGCCGACGAGCAGGCCGGCGCCCTCTCGATCGCCAAGCTGAACGTGGACGACAACCCCGATGTCGCCCGCCGCTTCGGTGTCATGAGCATCCCGACCATGATCGTGTTCAAGGACGGTCAGGAGGTCAGCCGGGTGGTCGGCGCCAAGGCCAAGGGCCAGCTGATGGCCGATTTCCAGCCGTTCCTCTGATCCCCCGGGGTCAGATCGCTCCATCCGACCCTCACGGGAGGCCTCGAGTCTCCCGTGAGGGTTGAGAGTCACACCCTCCACCTGGGGCATGTCGCGAGTTCAACCGAACATCACAGGTTTGTGCACAGGTTGTGGAGAACTTCCAGTCGGACCGATGATCCCCGCGATGCCAAGGGCCCCTTGGGATCACTGGGATCTCAGTCGAGGTCCTCGCGGCCGTCGAGGATGATCCGGTAGATCCGTTCGAGGTCCTCGAGATTGGCGAACTCCACCGTCAGCCGTCCGCGCTTCGCCCCTGTGGATATCTGCACCCGGGTCTCGAGCAGACCCGACAGCTGCTCCTCGAGTTCCAGCAGCGCCGCCGGACGCAGCTGCGGTGCCGGGCGGACCTTCTCGGGGGCCGGCTCGGTGGTGGTGCTGGGGGATTCGTGGCGGCGGACCCGTTCCTCCACCTCGCGAACGGTGAGGTTCTCGGCCACGATGGTGCGGGCCAGCGCCTCCTGGAACGCCGGATCAGCGCTTCCCAGCAGGGCCCGACCATGGCCCGCGGTGATGCGGCCATCGGCGAGGAGCCGCTGGATCGAGTCGGAGAGCTGCAGGAGCCGGACGGTGTTGGCCACCGCCGAGCGGCTGCGGCCGACCCGGCCTGCCACCTCCTCCTGGGTCAGCCCGAACTCCTCGGAGAGCTGCAGATAGGCCGCCGCCTCCTCGAGCACGCTGAGATCCTCGCGATGGAGGTTCTCGACCAGGGCCTGTTCCAGTGATCGGAGATCCTCCGCGGGCCGCACGATGGCGGGGATGGACTCCAGACCGGCCCGCTGGGCGGCCCGCCACCGACGCTCCCCGGCGATCAGTTCGAACTTCTGGGGTGCCACCTCCCGCACCAGGATGGGCTGGAGCACACCGACCGCCTCGATCGAGGCCGCCAGTCCGGCGAGCGCATCCTCGTCGAAGAACGCCCGAGGCTGATAGGTGTTCGGTTCGATCTGCCCGATGGGCAGCTCCCGGAGCTGGGCGTCGCTCTCCTGGAGCCGTTCCGTGGTGGGGATGAGGGACCCCAGTCCCCTACCGAGTCCGCTCTGGCGTGCCACCGCTGACCTCCTTGGCTAGATCCCGATAGGCGAGTGCACCACGACTGCTGGAGTCGAACGAGATGATGGGTTGACCGAACGAGGGAGCCTCGGAGAGACGGACCGTCCGGGGGATGACATGGCGACACACACGATCGCCGAAATGCGTGCGGACCTCGGCGGCGACCTGCTCGGCCAGATTGGTCCGGGCGTCGAACATCACGAGGACCAGCGCACTGATCTCGAGCTGCGGATTGAGGCTCCGTCGCACCAGCTCGATGTTCATGGTGAGCTGGCGGAGCCCCTCGAGGGCGTAGAACTCGCACTGCACGGGCACCAGGACCTCAGTAGCGGCCGTGAAGGCGTTGACGGTGAGCAGTCCCAGCGACGGCGGACAGTCGATCAGGATGAAGTCGAACACCGGGAGCACGGAGTCGATCGCCAGCCGGAGGCGATGCTCACGGCTGAACATCGGCACCAGTTCGATCTCGGCGCCGGCGAGATCCAGATTGGCCGGGGCGACGAAGAGATTCGGGACCGATGCCGCCTCGATCACCTCACCCAGCGGCACATCATGGAGGAGCACGTCGTACACCGTCGATCGGGCCCGGGAGATATCGAGCCCGAGGCCCGTGGAGGCGTTGCCCTGGGGATCCAGGTCGATCACCAGTGTGCGATAGCCGAGCTCGGCGAGACAGGCCCCGAGATTCACGGCGGTGGTGGTCTTGCCCACCCCACCCTTCTGGTTGGCGACAGCGATCACCCGGGGGAGCGTGCGGCCACGGGAGATCGGCGTGCCATCAGTCGCCGGATCGGCGACTGGGGGAGCAGGGGAGATCGGCGCCTCGGGCGTTGCAGCCGTTGTCAGTCCGCCGGTCTGCGCACCGGTCGCCCGATCATCCTGGCTCGGGTCATGATCATCGTGATCATGATGGTGCTGATCCTCGGGTTCCATAGACATCTCGTGGTTTCTGGTGGTGATCGGTGGGTCGTGATCACTGGGTCGTGATCACCGATGGCGCTCCGGGAGGTGCTGGGCCCGTGCAGCGATGGGATCGCCCCGGGTGAACCGGGCGCTCCTCCAGCGCCGACTGCCCGTCCCAGTGCGCAGGGGGACATCCTGCCCGCACAGGAACGGGTGGTCAAGACCACTCGCGTGTTTCACGTGGAACAGTCACACCGCGTGCGGTGACGCTCCTCGCCGAGACGACAGCAGTCGGCCCGATGTTCCACGTGGAACATCGGGGAGACGGACTCAGAACAGCGGGCGTTTGGCCGGCACGCCGTTGCGACGGGGGAGTCGGTCCGGACAGGGGGCCACCTGCCGCAGGACCCGCACGCCGGGGGAATCTCCCTGCTCCACCGCCAGTCCCATCAACTCCAGGCCATCCACCGGCCAGCGATCGGGCTGTTCCGGAGGCTCGCTGACCACGAGCAGGCCACCGGTGCGCAGCAGGGGTGCAGCGCACTCCGCCACGGTGGCCGGTGGTCCGAAGGATCGTGCAGTGGCGGCATCGAAGGTCCCGCGATGTTCGGGTTCACGGCCGAAGGTCTCCGCACGCCCGAGGACGGCGGTGACCCGATCACCCCATCCGAGGAACTCGATGGCCTCGACGAGCAGTGCGGTCCTGCGCTGCATCGAGTCGAGCAGGGTGAGTCGGAGATCCGGACGGGCCTCGGCGATCACCAGTCCGGGCACCCCACCACCCGATCCGAGGTCCACGAGGCTGGATCCCGCAGGGAGATCGGCGAGGGCATCGATGAAGCACCGGGCGTGGATCACATGGTCGATGACCGGACCGGGACCGAGGACGCCGAGGGTCCTGGCCCGCTCGAGGACCTCGAGCAGGGGAGCGGAACCGGTCATCGGTGCTCCTCGGGTGCACGAACGGCCCCGCATGGAGCGGGGCCGTCGTCAGATACTGCGAGCTGCGGCTCGGTCATGCGGGGATGATGACCACCCTGCGGCGTGCATCCTCGCCCTCGGAGATGGTCGAGACGCCCTCCATCTCGTTGACCGTGTCGTGCACGACCTTGCGGTCGGCCGGGCTCATCGGCTCGAGGGCCTTCTGCACACCGGAGGTGCGGACCTCCTCGGCGATCGACTGGGTGAAGCGCTCGAGGGCCTCACGACGACGCTGGCGGTAGCCCCCCACATCGAGTCGGATCCGACCGGCGGCGTGGCCCGGCACCCGACGATGGACGACCGTGCGGGAGAGTTCCTGCACCGCGGCCAGGGTGTTGCCCTTCGGTCCGACGAGCAGACCGAGATCGGAACCCTGCACCCGGATCTCGTTGGTGTCCTCCTCGACGGACTCCACCTCGATGGTGCCCTCGAGACCGAAGGCCTCGACCAGACCGGTCAGGAACTCCGAGACGATGGCGGTATGGGTCTCGAGGTCGACATCGGCGTCGGTTGCGGTCTCAGACATGGCAGGGGCTCCCTGGGGTGTGGGTTTGGGGGTGTTCGATGCGTTGCGGCGACGGGGCGGGCGCTTCGCGGCCTGCTCCTCGGTGACAGCGGTGGCCTCGGCGGCGCTGGAATCGTCGGGGCGATCGGTGGTCGTGTCGGTGTCGGCCTGATCGTTGGCGGGGCGATCGCTGCGCTTCTTGCCACCACTGCGGCGACGGTCGCGGCGTTCGACCTTGGCCCGCGGGCGGGTGGGTCGGATCCTGGCCCGGACCCGGGCCTGACCACGGGTGCGACCGAAGAGTCCCGGTCGGGGCTCCTCGAGGACCTCGAACTCGGCGTCATCGGTATCGACGCCGAGCTGGTCGAGGGCCAGATCCTTGGCCTCATCGACGGTACGTGCGGTGACTTCCACCCATTCCATGGGTCAATCCTTCTTCTTGCGCGCCCGGGGTTGCAATGGGGCAGACGCTGTCTGCTCCGTCGCGCCGGAGGATCCCGATGCGCTGGGCGGAGCCTTCACGGGCTTCGTCGCTGCGGGAGGAGCCTTCCGGTCCCTGGCACTCGTTCGGGTGGACGCCGCATCGGCGCCCTTGGAGGCGTTCGCCGAAGCGTTCGCCCGAGACTTCGTGGTGGTCCTCGAACCCGCCTTGGCGGAGGACTTCGCTGCCGGCTTCTCCTGCGTGCGGCCGGCGGCCTTCTTCTTCGCTGCGTTGGAACTGGTCTTCGGCTTGGCCGCCGAGGGGGTGGCACCGAAGCCGAACATCTGCTTCCAGGACCCGCCGTCCTTCATGCCATAGATGCTGTGGGAGATGAACGCCTGCTGGCCGATGCGGTAGATGTTCGACACGGCGAAGTACAGGACGAGGCCCGACGGGAGTCCGAAGGAGATGACCGGCAGGAAGAACGGCATGATCTTCATGATCATCTGCTGCTGCGGATTCGACTGGGCGTTGGGGTTCCGGCCCTGGATCTGACGCTGCTGCACGAAGCCGGTGAAGGCCACGATGGCGATGAGCACCAGGAACGGCAGTGCGTGGAGGATGCCGGACTTCAACGCCTGACTGGCGCTCTCGGCGAGGTCGAGGCCGAAGGCCTTCATCTGGTACGAAGTGGAGAGGTTCTCGTACATCTTGGAACTGTGGCTGATCCATGCCGGATCGAACACACGTTCGAACGTGGGGGCCTTCGAGGGGGAATTCCCGATGCCGAACTGGCCCGACACCCAGCCGATGTCGGAGCCGAGATCGCTGACCCGCTGGGTGAGGCCCCGCAGCACCTGGTACAGCACGAGGAACACCGGCATCTGCACGAGCAGCGGCAGACAGCCCCCGAGGGGGTTGATGTTGTTCTCCTTGTAGAACTTCAGCAGTTCCTCGTTGAGCTTCTGCCGGTCGTCCTTGTACCGGGTCTGGATCTTCTTCATCTCCGGCTGGAGCTGCTGCATCATCATCATCGACCGCGTGCCCTTGAGCGTGAGCGGGGTGACGATGATCATCACCAGCAGGGTCAGGGCGATGATGGCGAGGGCGTAGTTGCCGGTGAAGTCGTAGAAGAACGCCAGTACGGAGGCGAAGGCCTTGAAGAATGCGTCCATCGGTTATGCAGCCTTCTTTCGGGGCACGGGATCCCAGCCATGGCCACCCCAGGGATGACAGCGGCCGAGACGTCGGAGCGACAGCAGCGACCCACGGACGAGACCGTGGACCTCGAGGCTCTCGAGTGCGTAGCAGGAGCAGCTGGGTTCGAACCGGCAGGGCGAGATGCGGCCGGCGAACACCCACTGGTAGGCCCGGATGAGCAGATGGGGACCCCGGGCGAGCAGGGGGACCGAGGACCCGGAGGATTCGATGAGGAGGTCGGTCATGACGCCCTCGGTGCGAGACGGGCGAGGCAGGTGTCGACCGCCTGCAGCAGGGCATCGCGGTCGAGTTCGGCGGCGCCGGGCTTGAGGGTGAACAGGTACGCGCCGGGGGCCATCGAGGATGCCACCGACCGGAGATGGGCCTGGACCTGACGGCGGACGCGGTTGCGCACCACGGCGGTTCCGACCTTGCGGGGAAGGGCGAATGCGACTCGCGGTGGTTCGGCCGGTGTCCCCACCGGTGCTGCGGCGAAGGTCACGGTGACACTGCCCGCATGGGCGCGTCGACCGCGGCGACGGAGCTCGACGAACGAGCGACGGTCACGGATGCGCCAGATCAGGCCGACAGGCGAGCGCGGCCCTTGAGACGACGGGAACGGAGAACGTTCCGACCGGCTCGAGTGGCCATGCGATGGCGGAAGCCGTGCTTCTTGGCGCGGCGGCGGTTGTTGGGCTGGAACGTGCGCTTCACTTTGGGCCTCCTCGACCATCGGGCCTCCCTGCAGCCTTCGGGTCGATGCTGATCGACAGATGTGGTGGTTCCATGCTCGCAGCATCGAGCATGCCGGGAACCGTTCGGCCCGCCACGGTAGGCGCGACCTCACTGCTGCGGCAACATCGGGTCCGTGCTACCGTCCCCGACCCGTCCACAGAGCCCGTCCGCGAGCTCGTCGGGACGGACACGGGCGAGTGCATGGCGCATGGTTCGATCCCGATCGGATCACGCATCGACCGATGCCAGCGGCGACCCAGATGGGTCGGTGCGACACCGGAGCGGTCGCCCCGACAGTGGGCTAGGTTTTCCACAAGTGTGGACGTCACTGTGGACCTCACGGGTCGACGGGAGCTTCGGTGCAGGCAGAACAAGCAGAACAGTTGTGGACAGCATGCGCCGGTGCTCTGCGCGAGCAGGTGTCGGAAGCCGTCTGGATGACCACCTTCTCCGCCGTGGTGGCGCTGCGGGTCGAGGGCAACCAGTTGCGGATCGCCGTGCCCAACTCCCTGGTCCGGGAACGCATCGAGAACCGCTATCTGCCGTTGGTGGACGGCGTCCTCGGCGATATCGGCAAGCCCGGGATGCGGTTGGTCATCGAGGTCCGCACCGATGACGCCCCCGAACCGGCGGCCCCCGAACTCGGCGCAGCATCGGGCACAGCGCCGGCCACAGCGTCCACCGACACCTCCATCCCCAGCTCTGTCCACAACCCGGACCGAAGCCTGTTGACGAACCCCCTTCCTTCTGGGGATAACAGTGGCCCGACTGGGGAGATCGGTCTCCAGGTCTCACCCCGATACACCTTCGACGCCTTCGTCACCGGCACCTCGAACCGGTTCGCCCACGCGGCCGCCATGAGCGTCGCCGAGACCCCGGCCCGGTCGTACAACCCCTTGTTCATCTACGGGGATGCCGGTCTGGGCAAGACCCATCTGCTGCAGGCCATCTCCAACTATGTGCGCGAGAACTACGTCACCTACCAGGTGCGGTACGTCTCCACCGAGCAGTTCCTCAACCAGTACGTGGAGGCCATCCGCCAGAACACGCTGAGCGAGTTCAAGAAGCGATACCGCGAGGTCGACGTCCTGCTGCTCGACGACATCCAGTTCATCGAGGGCAAGGAGGGGCTCCAGGAGGAGCTGTTCCACACCTTCGAATCGCTCTATCAGGCCAACCGACAGATCGTGCTGTCCTCCGACCGACCGCCCGATGCCATCTCGACGCTCGAGGATCGTCTCCGGAGCCGGTTCAAGATGGGTCTCACCACCGAGATCAACCCGCCCGAACTCGAGACCCGCCTCGCCATCCTGCGCAAGAAGGCCGAGGGGGAGCCGATCACCCCGTCACCGGAGGTGCTCGAGTTCATCGCCTCCAACATCACCAGCAACATCCGGGAGCTCGAAGGGGCGCTCATCCGGGTCTGCGCCTACGCCAGCCTCACGAACCAGGTGCTCGACGTCGCACTCGCCGAGTTCGTGCTCGACGACCTCATCTCCGACACCCAGCCCCGGCCGCTCACCCCCGACCTCATCCTCGAGAAGACCTCTGAGATGTTCGGCTTCCCGATCGACGAGATCCGGGGTCAGAGCCGCCGGCGCCCGCTCGTCACCGCCCGGCAGGTCGGGATGTACGTCATGCGCGAGCTCACCGACCTCAGCTATCCGGCCATCGCCCGGGAGTTCGGCGGACGGGACCACACCACGGTGATCCATGCCGTCGAGAAGATCGGCGGGCTCATGAAGGAACGCCGACAGATCTATGACCAGGTCACGGAGCTGGCCCAGCGGATCCGGAGCGGCGAATGACACCCATGGCATCTCCTTCGACGCCCGCTCGCACCCACCGATCCGAACATCCGCGCGGTGCACAAGCCTGTGGACGACACCGCGCGACCCCGTGGATGAGGGAGGGAGAACCCCTCGGTCATCCCCCGAACAGGCGCGCGGTGCTGCGAACCTGTGCATACCTGTGGACAGACCGCGCGGCCGGAAATGCCCCACACGCTGGGAGAACGCGCCGTCGTCCACAATCCACAGCACCTAATACTACTACTGCCTTTCTCAACTTCTTCCTGATCACAACTGAAAGCGAGTCGATGTGAAGTTCCGTTGTGAACGAGACCCCCTGGTCGACGCCCTGACCACCGCCTCCAAGGCGGTCACCAACCGTGGAAGCTCAATGCCCGTGCTGTCGGGTCTGCGCCTCGATCTCAAGGGTGACCAGCTGCAGGTCACCGGCAGTGATCTCGACCTGACCATCGCCGTGCGCGCCGCCGTGAGCGGGGAACGCGACGGCACCGCGATCGTGCAGGCCAAGCTGCTCACCGACATCATCCGGAGCCTCTCGTCCGGGGCGGTCACCTTCGAGGTCGACGACGAGGAGGCCAGGATCAGCTCGGGCCGGTCCGCCTTCGCCGTGCGCACCATCGCCGCCCACGAGTTCCCACAGCTGCCGGAACCCGCCGAGAACTCCGTGGTCATCGACGCCGGGCTCCTCGCCGACGCCCTGCGTCAGGTGGTCTCGGCTGCGAGCACCGACGAATCCCGACCGGTGCTCACCGGTGTCCTCATGGCCGCCGAGGGACCGGGACTCCGTCTCGCCGCCACCGATTCCTATCGTCTCGCCGTCCGCGACCTCCCGGGCACCTCGGTGCTCGCCGAGGGGCAGCAGGTGCTGGTCCCGTCATCCGCGCTGAAGGAACTCCTCCGACTCCTCAGCACCGCCGAGGTGGTCACCCTGCGCCTCGGTGAACGTGATGTCACCTTCGACGTCGACGATGCCCGCCTCACCAGCCGCCTCATCGCCGGTGAGTTCCCGCCGAACTACCGGTCGCTCATCCCCACCACCCATCCGAACCGTCTGACCGTGGGGCGCGAGTCCCTGATCGAGGCGCTCCGCCGGGTGCGTCTGCTGGCCAAGGACGCCACTCCGGTCCGTCTGGCGCTGCGCGCCGATGGGGTGGATCTGCTCGTCAGCAGCCCGGAGCTGGGTCAGGCCCGTGAGGAGATCGACGCCCAGCACGAGGGTGAGGAGCTCACGGTCGCCTTCAACCCCGAGTATCTGATGGCAGGGCTCGACGTCATGCCCGGTGACGAGGTCATCCTCGAGACCGTGCACCCCCAGAAGCCGGCCCTGCTCCGCAGTGCGGAGACCCCGGACTTCCTCTATCTGCTCATGCCCGTCCGGGTCCCCTGATCGGTCCGTGCATCTCCACCAGCTCTGGCTCACCGATTTCCGCTCGTACACCAGCGCCGAGCTGCAGTTCGCCCCCGGTCTGACCGCCCTGCTGGGCGCCAACGGTCAGGGCAAGACCAACATCATGGAGGCGGTGGGCTATCTCGCCACCCTCGGGTCCTTCCGGGGGGCGCCGAGCGAGGCCCTCATCCGTCGCGGCGCCACCAGTGCGGTCGTCCGTGCGGAGGGGGAGCGTGAGGGACGATCACTGCTCATAGAGGCGGAGATCACCCCGTCGGGTCGGGGTCGTGTCCAGGTCAACAAGCAGCGGCTGGCTCGCACCCGCGATCTCCTCGGGGCTCTTCGGGTGTCGGTGTTCTCGCCCGATGATCTCGAACTGGTCAAGGGGGGACCGGCGGAACGACGCCGGTTCCTGGATGAGACCCTCGTGGCCCGCCGGACCTCGCTCGATGTGCTGCGCACGGATCTCGAGCGCATCCTGCGGCAGCGCAACGCCCTGCTGAAGCAGTCCGGTGGGCGGCTGAGCCCCGAGATCGAAGCCACACTCATGGTCTGGGACGCCAAGTTGGTCGATGTGGGCGAGGCGCTCGCCGACGCACGTTCGGCGCTGATCGAGGAGCTCTCCCCGGTGCTGATGACCGCGTACGACCATGTGGCCGGCCAGCGCGCCCATGTCGGTGCCGCGTACGAGGCCCCGTGGCGGGAGGCCGGTCTGGCGGCCTCGCTCGAGGCGGTCCGCCGTGATGAGCTGCGTCGGGGAACCTCGCTGGTGGGTCCGCATCGCGACGAACTGCTGCTCACCATCGACGGGATGCCCGCCCGGACCCACGCATCGCAGGGGGAGCAGCGATCGCTCGCCCTGGCCCTGCGTCTGGCGGCGCACCGGGTCGTCACCGACAGCACCGGCACGCCGCCGATCCTGCTGCTCGACGACGTGTTCTCCGAACTCGACCCTGATCGGAGCTGGGCACTGCTCGCCCATCTGCCAGCCGGCCAGACCCTGCTGTCGAGCGCGACCGGGCTCCCACCGGGGGCGCATCCGGAGCAGATCCTCCGCATCGAGGACGGCTCGATCCGACCGTCGTAGCCGGTTCGTACACTCCACCCATGCCCTGGGAGCCCCTGCCCGACCGACACGAGCCCGAACCGGCCCCCATGAGCGCCGGCCTCGATCGTCTCGTCCGCCATCTCGGCGGTTCCTCGGCCGATGCCATGAGCACCCTGTTCGACCGCTGGAACGAGTTCGTCGGCGACACCATGGGCGCCCACTGCCGCCCGGTGTCGTTGCGCAGCGGGGTGCTGCTGGTGGCGGTCGACGACCCCGCGTGGTCCACCGAGGTCCGGTTCCTCGAGACCGCTCTCGTCACCCGTCTCAACGCCGAGATGGGGGAGTCGGCGATCGGCTCCATCGAGGTCCGTGTGCGGCCGCGAACAGGCAGGAACACCTAGGGAAATCCCCAGTTTTCACGGCTCGCGCTGGTAGAATTCGGAGGCAGTGATGCATGCAGTCACCACCTTCGAGTGGACGTCTGAAACCGGACGACTGACACCGGACGATTGACACCGGATGGGTGACGCTGGACGGGTGACGCCGGACCAGTCGCCGGAGGCATCATCCGATCGAGCTGGATGCATCATCCGATCGAGAAGGACAACCGGGCGTTCGATCGACGAACGGCTCGAACAAGGACGAAGAGGGGAAGCTCGCAGCGTGGCGAAAACCACCGGAGAATACGGGGCCAAGGACATCACGGTCCTCGAGGGCCTCGAGGCAGTTCGCAAGCGACCGGGCATGTACATCGGGTCCACCGGCCCCGCCGGTCTGCATCATCTCGTCTACGAGGTGGTCGACAACTCCGTCGATGAGGCGATGGCCGGTCATGCCACCCATATCGGCATCACCCTGCTGCCCGACGGCGGCTGCGAGGTGGTCGACGACGGTCGCGGCATCCCCGTCGACAAGCACCCCGATCCGAAGATGAAGGGCCTCACCGCCGCCGAGGTCGTGCTCACGGTCCTGCACGCCGGTGGCAAGTTCGGTGGCAGCGGCTACAAGGTGTCCGGCGGTCTCCACGGCGTGGGCATCTCGGTCGTGAACGCCCTCTCCACCCGCGTCGAGGTCGACATCGATCTCCGGGGCGATCGCCACTCGATGTCGTTCGTCAACGGCGGGAAGATCGAGCAGAACCTCACCGTCACCGGTCCGGCCCCGAAGGGCCGCACGGGCACCACGGTGCGCTTCTGGCCCGATCCCACCATCTTCGACGAGACGAACTTCCGGGCCCAGACCCTGCTCGAGCGGTTCCAGATGATGGCCTTCCTCAACAAGGGTCTCGAGATCCGCTTCCAGGACAAGCGACCCGAGGCCACCTCCAACGAGCCGGTGGTGTTCAAGTACGCCGGCGGCATCGTGGATTTCGTCTCCCATCTCAACGCCTCGAAGGAACCGCTCTTCAAGAAGGTGGGCTACCTCGAGCAGGTCGAGGAGGACCAGGAGGTCGAACTGGCCTTCCAGTGGAACACCGGCTTCAACGCCGACGGCCTCCACAGCTTCGCCAACGGCATCGCCACCATCGAGGGCGGCATGCATGAGGAGGGGTTCAAGAAATCCCTCACCAACGTGGCCAACAAGTACGCCCGCGCCAAGGGACTGCTGAAGGAGAAGGAGGACAACCTCCAGGGTGAGGACATCCGGGAGGGCCTCACCGCCATCATCTCCGTGCGCCTGCGCGAGCCCCAGTTCGAAGGCCAGACCAAGGGCAAGCTCGGCAACGTCTCCATGCGCTCGCTCGTCGAGAAGGCGACGAACGAACGGCTCAACGACTGGTTCGAGGAGAACCCCACCGAGGCTCGCAAGGTCATCGCCAAGGCACTGCTGGCCGCCCGGGCCCGCCTCGCCGCCCGCAGCGCCCGCGACGCCACCCGCCGGAAGTCGGCCCTCGAGGGTGCCGGCATGCCCGACAAGCTCAAGGACTGCTCGAGCCGCGACCCGGGTGAGTGCGAACTGTTCATCGTGGAGGGCGATTCCGCCGGTGGCTCGGCCGTGGCCGCCCGCGATCCCCGCACCCAGGCGATCCTGCCCATCCGCGGCAAGATCCTCAACGTCGAACGGGCCCGGCTCGACAAGATCCTGAAGAACAACGAGATCCAGACCCTCATCTCGGCCATCGGTGCCGGTGTGGGCGAGGAGTTCGACGTCTCCAAGATCCGCTACAACAAGATCGTCCTGATGTGCGACGCCGACGTCGACGGCTCGCATATCCGCACCCTGCTGCTCACGTTCTTCTTCCGCCATATGCGCGAACTCGTGGAGAAGGAGCATGTGTACATCGCCCAGCCGCCGCTGTACTCCACGGTCGTGGGCAAGGAGAAGATCTATCTCAAGGACGATGTCGCCAAGGCGACCTTCCTCGAGAGCCATCCGAACCACAAGAAGGAGTTCCAGCGCCTGAAGGGCCTGGGCGAGATGGACTACGACGAGCTGGGCGAGACAACCATGGACGCCGATCGGCGCACCCTGCTGCAGGTCTCCGTCGAGCAGATGTCCATCGCCGACGAGGTGTTCTCGGTGCTCATGGGCGACGACGTCGAATCCCGCAAGCACTTCATCCAGACCAACGCCAAGGACGTGCGCTTCCTCGACATCTGAGGACGCCACCATTCGGAGACGACGACACATCATGAGCGACGACACCCCCACCGACGACACGCCGACCGACGACGGTCCCATCACCGCAGCAGCGGCCGTCGGCACCATCGAGCCCATCGAGATCCAGGAGGAGATGGAACGCTCCTTCCTCGACTACGCCATGTCGGTCATCGTGTCGCGTGCACTCCCCGACGCCCGCGACGGCCTCAAGCCGGTGCACCGCCGCATCCTCTGGGGCATGTACGACCTGCGCGCGCTCCCTGACCGGCCCACGATGAAATGCGCCCGTGTCACCGGTGAGGTCATGGGCAAGTACCACCCCCATGGCGACTCCGCGATCTACGACGCACTCGTCCGCATGGGGCAGTCGTTCAGCCTGCGTCATCCGCTCATCCACCCGAAGGGCAACTTCGGATCGCTCGACGAGCCGCCGGCCGCCGCCCGCTACACCGAATGTCGTCTCGCTCCGATGGCGCTCGACATGCTCGCCGACATCGACGAGAACACCGTCGACTTCGTCGACAACTACTCGGGTGAGTTCCAGGAGCCGATGGTTCTCCCCAGCCGTTTCCCCAACCTGTTGGTGAACGGTTCCCAGGGCATCGCCGTCGGCATGGCCACGAACATCCCGCCGCACAACCTCGCCGAGATCATCGACGCGGTGAACCATCTGCTCGCCAACCCCGAGGCCACACCTGACGACCTCATGGAGTTCGTCAAGGGTCCCGATTTCCCCACCGGGGCGCTCATCATGGGCCGCCAGGGGATCATGGACGCCTATCGGACCGGCCGTGGCTCCATCAAGCTGCGCGGCAAGGCCGAGATCGAGGAGGGCGCCCGGAGCGACTTCATCGTGATCACCGAACTGCCGTACCAGGTGAGCCCGAACCAGTTCATCGTCAAGGTGAAGGAACTCGTCGACAACCGCGAGCTCGACGGCATCGCCGAGCTGAACGACGAGTCGGCCAAGGGCCAGATGCGCCTGGTGCTGCGTCTCAAGCGCGACGCGCCCGCACTCGTCATCCTCAACAACCTCTACAAGCGCACACCGCTGCAGACCAACTTCTCGGTCAACACCGTGGCACTCGTCGACGGCATCCCGCGCACGCTCAACCTGCGTGATGCGCTGGTCGCCTACATCGACCACCAGGTCGAGGTCATCACCCGTCGGTCCCAGTACCGCCTCGATGAGGCCCGACGCCGGGCCCATATCGTCGAGGGTCTCCTCAAGGCCCTCGATCTCATCGACGAGATCATCGCCGCCATCCGGGCCAGCGAGGACAAGGCCGGTGCCCGCGAGGCCCTCATGGCCGCGCCGTTCGAGTTCTCCACCGAACAGGCCGAGCACATCCTCGACATGCAGCTGTCCCGCCTCACCCGGCTGGGCCGCTCCCAGCTCGAGGAGGAGATGGCCAAGCTGCGCGAGACAATCGCCGAACTCGAGCTCATCCTCTCCGACGAGGGCCGCAAGCGTGCCGTCATCTCCGAGGAACTCGGGGAGATCAAGAAGACCTACGGCCAGGGTCGCCGCAGCCAGATCACCTACGACGTCGGCGATCTCGACATCGAGGACCTCATCGACGATGAGGAACTCGTGGTCACCATGAGCGCCAAGGGCTACATCAAGACCATCGCCGTCGACGCCTTCAAGGTGCAGGCCCGTGGTGGTCGCGGTGTGGCCGGGGCGAAGCTCAAGGACGAGGACTACGTCACCCACATCATCCACACCACGGCGCATGCCTATCTGCTGTTCTTCTCGAACCTCGGTCGGGTGTACCGCCTGAAGGCCCATGAGATCCCGATGAAGGACCGCACCGCCCGCGGCACGGCCATCGTGAATCTGCTGCCGCTGCAGCCCGGCGAGTCCATCAGGGCCATCATCGACACCCGCGACTACGAGACCAACCGGTTCCTGTTCTTCGCCACGAAGAACGGTCAGGTCAAGAAGACCAAGTTCACCGAGTACGACTCCTCGCTGCGAGCCGGCATCATCGCCATCAACCTCAAGGATGGCGACGAGCTCGTCAAGGTCATCCCCACCAATGGTGGTGACGAGGTGTTCATGGTCTCGAAGGCCGGGATGACCATTCGCTTCTCCGAGGACGAGGTCCGGTTCATGGGTCGTGCGGCCGCCGGTGTGCGGGGCATGAAGATGAAGGTCGGCGATGAAGTGGTGTCCTGCGATGTCGCCCGCGACGACGCCGCCATCCTCATCGTCACCGATGGCGGCTATGGCAAGCGCACCCAGCTCGACAAGTTCAACACCCAGGGTCGCGGTGGCCAGGGCGTGCGGGGCATCCGGATCAACGCCAAGAAGGGTGGCGTCGTGGCGGCCTTCATGGTCGGCATCGACGACGACATCTTCGTGATCAACAGTGGGGGCACCGTCATCCGCATGGAGGTCCGTCAGATCTCCTCGCAGGGGCGCGATGCCACCGGTGTGCGGGTCATGAACCTCACCGGCGATGAGGTCGTCGCCTCGGTCGCTCCCGTGCTCGGCCCGGAGGAATCCTCGGACTGATCCATCAGTCCCCGCCGGGCGGCGTCGCCCGGCGCATCGCAGAGTGATCTGCCCGACATCGTTCGTACCGATCCCCGGATCGGGATGGAGGCAGACCCATGGATGGACCCCGAGGCGATCGACGCGACCGGTGCCGGGCGGCACCCTGGAGCATCTCGGCACCGGAGTCCGGACAGGTGCTGCCACTGATGGCCGTGACCCTCCTGTTCGTGCTCCTGATCGGATTCGGCCTCAGCCGGCTCGCCGGCGGGCTCTCCGATCGGGCCCGCGCCCGCACCGCCGCCGATGCCGCTGCGATCGCCGGAGCCCGGGACGGTGAGGACGGTGCCGCCCGGGTGGCCGAGGACAACCACGCCCTCCTCGAGCAGTACGTGGCCCGGAGCCATCAGGTGGAGGTGACGGTGCGGGTCGGGCAGGAACGGGCCACGGCGAGGGCGACCCTGCACTGGTGAGTCCTGCCGGGTGATGCCGTCGCCCACCGGATCACCATGGGGTCCCTACACTGCTGCGATGAGCCAGGTGCGCATCACCAGGATCGACCCACGGGCCATGTTCCGGTTCTCGATCGTGTTCGCCCTGTGTGTCTGGTCGATGCTTCTGGTCGCCGGGGTGCTGCTGTGGGTGGTGGCCTCGCTCACCGGCACGCTGCATCGGATCGAGGACTTCATCGCCCAACTCCTCGCCGAGAGCAGCTTCCACCTGGAAGCGCTGCAACTGCTCCTCGGGGCCGCCGCCGTGGGTGTCGTGCTGCTGCTCACCGCCGCCATCCTCTCGGGCATCATGTCCACGCTGTTCAACCTCGTCGCCGGCCGGGTCGGGGGGCTCGGCGTCACGGTCGCCGATCACGAGGATCCCCCGGTTTTTCCTCGCGGCTGACCCGTCCGGTATGGTGACGAGCCGCTACGGGGCTATAGCTCAGTTGGTTAGAGCGCACCCCTGATAAGGGTGAGGTCGCTGGTTCGATTCCAGCTAGCCCCACGATGAGGATGATCCGTCGGGCCTTCGTAGCGATCGGTATGGCGGCGCTCGTCGCTGCCGCCGTCCGGCTCCGCGGATCGGGTGGTGTGCCACCCCAGTCGGGGGGCTGGCGAGAGCTCTCCGGTCCCGAGCTCGACTGATATGGCACGGGTCGCCATCCTCGGTGTCGGTGCGGTCGGTGCGCGCCTGGCGCGACAACTCGTGTCCACCGACGCCGATGAGGTCGTGCTGCGCGATGAGGACCATGCCCGCGCCGAGATGGTCGCGCAGAGCCTCGGGGAGCGGTCGCGGGTCGACAGGTCCGATCTGACCGCACCGCTCGACGTCGATGTCGTGGTGCTGGCCGGCCGACCACGCGTGCATGCCCAGCAGGCCGCGGCACTGCTCGCCGGTGGTGCGCCGATCGTGTCGGTGTCTGACGATCTCTCTGATGTGCGCGGACTGCTGGCCCTCGATCGTCAGGCCCGGCAGCTCGGTACCACTGTCGTGATCGGTGCCGGGTTCGCCCCCGGGCTCACGTGCGTGCTGGCTGCCCATGGCGCCCGACTCTTCGATCAGGTCGATGAGATCCATGTGGCCAGCACGGGCACCGGTGGTCCGGCCTGCGCCCGCCAGCACCATCGGTCCCTCGGTCGGATGAGTGTGGACTGGCGCGATGGTGCCTGGGAGAGCCGGGCCGGCGGGTCGGGTCGCGAGCTGTGCTGGTTCCCCGAACCGATCGGTGCCCGTGACTGCTACCGGGCCGAACTGGCCGACCCCATGCTCCTCGTGCCGGCCTTCCCGGAACTCCGGCGGGCCACGTCGCGGATGGCCGCCACCCGCCGGGATCGACTCACTGCCCGTCTGCCGATGCTGTGGCCCACCCATCCCGAGGGCGGGCCCGGTGCGGTGCGGGTCGAGCTGCGCGGTCAGCGCGGGCGCGTCCGTGATGTCGTGGTGTTCGGCGCGATGGACCGTCCGGCGGTGGCGGCCGGTGCGGTGGCCGCCGTGGCCACCCAGTTCGCCATCGAGGGCCGGGTGCGGCGGTCCGGAGCGGCGGGACTCGCCGAACTCGTCGAGCCGCTGCCGTTCCTGCAGGAACTGGCCCGCCGGGGTGTGCGCGCCGCCACCTTCGACGGCCGGGCCACGCTCGCACCACGCGGCTGATCGTTCGCTCGATCCCTCACCTGCCTGCGGTACCGGATGGGCCATCCGGCTCTTCATCGAACGATGGTCATCCTGCGCAGGTTTTGACGCTCGGCCACTCCTACAGTGCGCTCCCGCTCATCGGGAGCGGGACACGTCGCAGGAGCGTGGGAACACCGAACCGGGTGGTGCGAGATGACCGAGGGGCAGGGTGGAACCGACAGGGATGCGCTGGTCGAGGGGGCGCTCTCCGTTGTGAGTCGGGTGGTGGCGCAGGTGTCGGGGTCCTTCCCCGCCCATGTCGATCGGCATGAGCTCCTGCGAGCCGGGGCGCTGGGTCTGGTCGAGGCGGCCAGACGATGGGATCCGGAGCGAGGGGTGCCGTTCGAGGGGTACGCAGTGCTGCGCATCCGCGGTGCGGTTCTCGACGCCGCCCGCGCCGCTGACTGGGCGCCACGGCCCCTGCGCACGATGGCCCGGCGCATCGACGCCGCCGAGCAGTCGCTCATCGGTGACCTCGGCCGACGCCCCACCGAGACCGAACTCGCCGGTGCGCTCGGACTGGAGCAGGCCGATCTGCGGCGGGTCCGCGCTGCCCTCGCCCGCCTCGTCCCGATCGCCCTCGACCGCCCGGTGGGTGGCGGGGAGGATGCCGAGACGACGCTGGTGGAACTGCTCGTGGACGGCCGGGAGGGCGAACCCTCGGTCGTGCTCGAGCAGCGGGAACTCATGGGGTATCTGCACGATGCCGTCGATCTGCTGTCTGAGCGCCATCGGGTGGTGATCCTGGGTGCGTTCTTCGAGGAGCGCAGTGCGGGGGAGCTCGCCCGCCAGCTCGGGGTCACCGAGTCGCGGGTGAGCCAGCTGCGGGCCGAGGCCATCGCCCAGCTGCGCTGGGGCCTCAGTTCGCAGTATCTCGGGGAGGATCGGACCGAAGGACCCTCAGCTCGTCGGAGCGCCTATGCCGAGGCCATCGCCCGGGCCCGCCGATGGGATCAGCGATTCGATGAGGAGCGGCGCATCGCCCGGTCGACGGCCAGCGAGATCGCCTGAGCTCAGGCGCCCTGTCCGCCGTGGACGCCCTCATCGGTGGGGGTGCCGTCGTCCCCCGGTTCGATCGGTCGACCGGCGCCGATGATGAGCAGGGCGGTGCCGGAGATCACCGAGGCGATCGCGATGGACACGAGTGCCCGGGCGATCACGGCCGGTCCGATCATGGGGACCCATGCGCTGCCGAGGTCCCGGGCCACGGTGGCGAGGAATCCGGCGCTGAGCGCGAGCGATGCAGCGGTGGCCAGACGCCGGGGGCGCCCCGACAGCAGCAGAGCGGCCATGGCGCTCAGCTCCGCCGCCGCGGTGAGCAGGATCGGCAGGGGTTGCCGACCGAGTGCCGCCGGGGTGTCGAGAACAGTGATCATGGCCAGCGCCAACGAGATCAGCGCACCGATGAGCGCAGCGATGATGCCGTTGGGGTGGGGGCGCAGGCGTCCGAGGAGCACCGCTGTCAGCACCAGACCCACGATCAGTGCGATCCAGGGAAGCGGTGAGGGCGGCTGCTCCAGACGGAGCTCACCCTCGACCTCCACCCGTCGACCATCGACCAGCAGCGTGATGGTCCAGCGATGGCCGTCGTCGGCCGGGGTCATCGAATGGATCCGGTGGTCATGCCAGACGACCTCCCCCGAACCATCGAGCGGGATCCATTCAGGTGCGGCGGTCGGATCGGCGGTGGCGTCGGACCTGGTGCCGGTACGGGTCTCGTTCAGGGCCCGTGCGGGGGAACGGCGGTTCACCGCGGTGCTGCCGTCGGCGGCGATGCGGAGGTAGGGCTCCATGTCGTACCCGAGCACGATGACCTCGTGGCCGGGCTCGGCCCGGACACGCAGTGCCGCATCGCCGCCGATGACACCGACCTCGACGCCGGAGTCCGGTGGTTGGATGCCGATCACCGTGGAGCGAGCATCGGTGGCCACGAGGTTCGCCGCCCCGGCCGGGGCCGTGACCACCAGGAGCAGGACTGCGGCGAGCAGCCCGGCGGGAAGGAGTCGGCGCAGGATGCTCAGCTGTCCGTCTTCGGGCGACGGTTCCGCAGGTAGAGCACCACGGCGCCGCCGATGATGATCGCCATCACGACGAGCAGCACGACGAGACCGGCGTTATGGGTCTCGCTGCCGGACTGGGTGATGGGGGTCTGCTCGGGCGCCATGGTGGCGGCGGGGCCGGCCTTCGTGGTGGAGGAGGAGTCAGGGGCGGGGTCCATGGCCATGTGCTCCATGGATCCCGAACCGCCCACCGTGATCTGCGGTGCGGGATGCTCGGGCTCGGGACCACCCTCGGGGGTCACCTCGATCCAGGCGATCTCGGCACCGGGGCACAGTTCGATGGTGGGGAACCGCACCACCGTGCCGGCCGGCTGCGCCAGCTTCAGGGCGAACTCGAACGCCAGCTCCTCATGGGCCGGCTGTGGTCCACCCGACCAGGAGATCTCGGTGGCCGAGATGGTGTTGGTCCAGGACCCCGGGTTCTCGGCGGTGACACCGGTGGAGCCCTCGGGGAGCTGCACCCGCAGTCCGGTGAGGTCGAGCTCGCCGCAGCCATGTTCGACGTTGAGGGTGACGGTGGTGATTCCGGCGGTCTCCATGCTGCTCGCCTCGACATGCGCCGATGCCGGGGCCACGGAGGCGATGGTGACGAGGAGGATCGCAGCCGAGGCGGCGAGTGCGGACCGGAGCAGTGACGACATGGATGACCTCGATTGGTGGATCAGTTGCGGATGGGCACGGCGAAGGTGCTGCGTTGCTCGGAGAAGTCGCTGGTTCGTGCCACGAGGGTAACCGTCCACGTGCCGGCGATGGAGAGCTCCGGACCGGTGTAGATGAAATGACCGGGCCCGGCCTTGGAGGTCTGGCGGCTGATGGCGGCGAGGTCGGCCGAGGCGAGGGAGAACTCGATCGTGAGCGTGTTGGCGACATCGATCGGTCGGCCGGCGGCGTCGGCGTACTGGATGTGGAGGGTGTTCGGACCCACACGGGCAGGGACCACCACGAGGTTCACCGTGCCGGTGGGCACGCTCTGGGTCTGGTTGACGACCCGGTCACGGGTGGCCACGGCGGTGCGGGCGGGCGTGACGTTGACGAGCACCGAGGTGAGGGCCAGCACCAGGACCAGGGCGATCGCCTCGATGGAGACGGACCGGCGGAGTCGTCGCCAGCCGGCCTCCGGCGGATCGTCGTCGTCCACCAGCGCCGGCACGAGCCGGGAGCGGTTGTACCCGGCGACAGCGAGGATCGCCCCGGTGATGAGCACCTTCACGAGCAGGAGACGGCCATAGGTGGTGGAGATCAGGGAATCCACCGATCCGCCGGTGGCGTTCCAGCTGAGCACCAGACCGGCGGCGGCGAGGAACGCCACCGTGATGGCCGCTGCACCGGAGAAGCGCTGCACGATCCGGGCGGTGGATGCGACCGGCTGGTCCGTGGGTCGGCGCAGCACCACCACCAGGCCGATGATGCCGCCGAACCAGACCGCGGCCGCGGTGGCATGCACGACATCGGCGACGGTGCTGAGCCAGATCGGGGTCAGCTCGGTGGAGTGGCCCCAGATGGCGAAGGATCCGGCGGTGGCCAGGCCGCCGTACAGGGCGAGCGCCTGTGAGGCGGTGAGGTTCCTGACATCGGTGGAGAGATGCACGGCGATGAGACCCATGACCAGCACGGCCAGCGACCAGCCGAGTCGACTGTCGAGGACATCGGCGAGGACCGAACCATCCGTGACCGAGGCGACGCCCCGGCCCGACAGCAGTGCCGCCTGCACGAGGATGATCCCGGCGGCGCCGAACACCGCCGTGATGGTGGCGATCCGGGCCCAGCCGATCAGTCGCCAGCGATCCTCGTCCTGATCATGGAGGAAGGCCACGAAGAAGGCGATGCCGGCGGCCAGCAGCGCCGAGACGTACATCAGGAATCTGGCCACCGCCCCGGCGATCTCCCAGACCCGGTTGGCGGCGCCGCTGGTGACGGCGGTCTGGTCGATGGGTCCGGATCCGACGCCGAACAGGAACGACGCACTGACCGGATGACCATCGGCCGACAGCACGCGGTAGGTGGCCACATAGGTGCCGTCGGGGAGTGCGGGCTGCAGGGCGACGCGCACGGTGGTGCCGGCCGGGTCGAGGGTGCTCGACCCGGTGTCGACCCGCAGGCCCCGGGTGTTGCGGACGGTGAGACCACCCACGCCGATCGAGACGCGCTCGGAGAACGTGGCGCTCACGGCATCGGGCGAGGGGGTGACCGAGGTGCCGTCGGCGGGACTCGTGGCGACGAGCCCGGCGTGGGCGCTGGCCACGCCGGTGCCGAGGGCCAGCACACCGCTGAGGACGGTGAGGCCGGTGGCGACGACGAGCAGGAGGCGACGGAGCGGCCGGTGGGTCAGGAGGGGGCGCATGGGTCGGTGTGACTGGAGGCGACGGCCGAGCGTCAGGAGGCGAGGGCGGCGATGACCGCGGCGTGGATGGCCGCGCTCGTGGCGACTGCGGAGGTGGACCGGCCCGGTTCGAGCGTGGGTGCGGAGCCGTCGAGTGCGGTGAAGCAGCCGCCGGCCTCGGCCATGATGACCGGGAGCGGCGCCACATCCCAGAGCGAGACGGAGGGATCGACCATGGCGTCGAGCGCCCCGCAGGCCACCATCGCGTAGCCGTAGCCATCTCCCCAGGTGCGCAGCTGGAACTCGGCCCGCTTCACGCCGAGCAGTGCCGCATCGGTCCAGGGGTTGAACCCGCTGGAGGACAGCACACAGGCGGCGGGATCGGAGCGATCGCTGACCCGGACGGGCGTGCCGTTGCGGAAGCAGCCGGTGCCGCGGCCGGCGTACACGGTGATGCCGAGCGCCGGGAGGTGGATGACGCCGATCAGGGGACCGTGCTCGTCGAACACCCCGAGCAGGTTGGAGTAGAGCGGCACGCCGCGGGTGAACGCCTTCGTGCCATCGATGGGGTCGATGATCCAGGTGATGCCGCTGGTGCCCTGCTTGTCGGCCTCCTCCTCGCCGAGGACGGTGTCATCGGGACGGGCGGCATCCAGCCGTTCGCGGATGAGACGCTCGGCGGCACGATCGGCCTCGGTGACCGGGGTGCCGTCACCCTTCTGATCGATGGCGAGATCCTCGCGATCGAACCATTTCAGTGTGAGGTCCCCCGCCTCCTGCAGCAGCTCGACGGCGAGGGCGAGCAGTGCGGGATCGGCATCGGGGCCGGGGAGTCCGGTGGGCGGGGCGGTCGTGGTGGGCTCGGTCACTCGCTCATGCTCCCACGCCGGATCACCCCGTACCGGCTCATCCCGCAGTGGTTCATCCCGGGCGGTTCATCCCGGGCGGGCGCCGAGTTCGAGCAGTTGGTCGAACCATGCGCCGGCGACGATGGCGCCGACGACACCGGCGCCGAGATCCATCGCCGGGCTGAACTCGATCACATGCAGTGATCCATCGATGGTGAGGGAGAGTGCGGGGCGCAGTGCGGTGGGGCGGGGGCCGAGTTCGATGTCGCGGGGGCTGGTGTCGAAGACCGTGATCTCGTCGGTCGGGTCGATGGGACCCGATGCAGAGGTCCGCTTCTGCAGGGTCTCGTAGTAGGTGAAACGGAGCCGACGCCGCTCGTAGTGCAGGACCCCGGCCCGGCGGGTGCGTTCCGAACCGTTCCGCTTCGGCGACCGGCTGGCGGTGACGGCCACCGGGTCCTCCTCGGCATCGGCCCGGGCCAAGCGACCCGGCGCCAGCGCCTGCTGTTCGGGGCCCGTGCCCCGGATCACGATGATGGTGTTGGAGGCGACGATGATGCCGATCAGGATGACCGGCACGACCAGGACCGGTGGCCCGCCGCTGGACACGGCGAACAGGCCCAGCAGCACGATGCCCCACCAGAACGCCAGGATCATGCCCCGTCGGGCGCGGGCCTTCGACTGGACGGGATTGGTCCGCCCGATGGTGGTGTCGTCGGTCATCCGCCGGCCCCGAGCTCGCGGAGCTGGGCGAACCATTCGCCGGCGATGATCGGCCCGACGAACGTGGCGCCGAGATCCCACATGGGCAGGAACCGCACGGTGTGGTTCACCTGGTTGATCTCGAGATCGAGCTGTGGTCGCCAGAACCCGGGGGTGCCGGCCAAGGTGACCTTTCCGATCGGGACGTCGAACCGGATGGCACCATCGGCCCCCTCGAAGATCATCCGGCGGTCGGTGACCCGGAGCCGACCTTTGACGGCGGCGGCCCGCACCGCGCCACCCGAGAACAGCAGCCCGTCGACCTCCACGGGCTGCCGCTTGGTGGCGTTGGCGAGCGCGTCGGGCTCGAGGGTCTGGGCATCGGGGCCGTCGGGTCGACGGGAGTCACGGATGGTGGCCACGAGGGCGACCACCCCGACGATCGTGGGGATGATGAACAGCGGACTGCCCATCACGGTGGGGGCGGCGAAGAACATGGCGATGAATGCCGCCGTGCACACGATCGAGACGAGCCGGGTGCGATGGACCCGGGCCGGTGCGGGGGAGCGGTCGGGTCGGGGGCCGCGGGCGCGGGTCTTCTGACGAGCCATCGGTGCAACCCTACGCGCGGTCGATGTGGAGGATCTCCGGGGCCGGACGATCGACGGGTTCGAGCTCCGCGGTGGGCCAGCCGAGGTAGATGAGCCCGATGATCGTGTCGGAGGGATCGAACCCGCAGAACCGGGCGACCTCCGCCGAGGTGGCGGCGGCACCCGTGGACCACAACGAGGCCAGACCGGCGGCGGTGGCGGCCAGCAGCAGGGTCTGCACCGCCGCGGAGACGGCGTCGCGGTTCTCGAGGGTGACGATCGGGTCGTCGCCGCTCCGGGCGGCCACGACCACCATCACCGGTGCCCGGAGATACTTCACGAGCGCCTTGGCCACCTTCGGGTCCGCGGCGTCCGCGGCGGTGCCCTGCTCGCCGCCGGCACTCGGTCCAGCACCCGGTCCAGCACCCAGTCCGGCGGCCAGGGCCCGGCCCAGTCCGTCGCGACCGGTCCCCGTGATGATCCGGAATCGCCAGGGGGTGGTGCGGTGATGGTTGGGTGCGGTGGCGGCCACCTCGATGAGTCGGTCGAGCAGGTCCGGATCGATCGACCGGTCGGGATCGATCCGAAGGTTGGAACGGCGGCGACGGGCGAGATCGGTGAAGGCGGCGAGCGGATCGGTCATGATCCCCGACGGTACCGCCCGCACCGGCGCCGGCAGGGGGGATCACTGGTCACGGGGAGGATCAACGGATAGGGTCTCAGTCGTTCTCGGGCGGATGCCGGGCCTTCGCTTCACGTACGCGTACTCGCGCGAACCGCCCCGAGGAGCCATGGAACCCGACCGTCGATCAGCTCGCAGCGCTGCCGCCCGAACCCTTCTCGGGGTTCTGGTCGTCGGTCTCGTCGCGCTCCTCGCCGGTTCCTCGGTGACGGCGGGCGCCGATCTGACCGCAGCCCGGGATCGTCGGGCGGCGGTGCGCGCCCAGCAGGCACAGGTGGCGGCGCAGGTCGATGTGCTCCAGGGAAGTTCGGCCTCGGTGGTGGCGGCGCTGGCAGCGCTCGACGAGAACGTGCGCGGGCAGCAGGCGGCCATGGTGGAGGCCCGGCGACAGGCTGACGCGAGCCGTCTGGAGGCCGAGAAGGCGGAGGCCGACGCCGCCGAGACCGGCCGTCAGCTGGATCGGCTCCGAGCTCGTATGACCGACTACGCGGTCGCGGCCTATGTGAGCCCGCCCGATGAGCAGCTCTTCCGCCAGTTCGAGGCGGCCTCGGCCCAGCAGGATGCCGATCGCCGGGCGTTCCTGGATCTGCGGTCGGGCAATGACATGGATCTCATCGATCAGCTCCGGGCCACCAAGCGTCGCCTCGAGGAGCAGCTGGACCGGGCTCGCAGGGCCCGTGCCACCGCAGAGGCCCAGCTGGCCGCCGCCGATGCCGCGCTCGGATCGCTCACCGAGGCCCGGGCCGCCCAGCAGCGTGTCGCCGAGCAGGTGCGGATCCGACTCGACGAGCGGCTCTCCGATGCCCAGTACCTGGCTCGACTCGATGCCTCCTTCGCCGCCCAGATCACCGCTGAGGAGTCGAAGCTCATCGACGCGGTGTCGAATGTGCCGGTGACCCCACCGGGTGGCGGCAGCGGCGGCTCCGGTTCCGGTGGCGGGTCGGGTGGTTCGGGGTCGGGTGGCTCCGGCACCGGGGGTCCACCGGTGACCGCGCCGCCCATCACGCCCGCGCCCGGGCTGGTCACCGTGGGCGGCATCACCGTGGCCGCCAGCATCGGCGAGCAGCTCCGACAGCTGCTGGCAGCCGCCTCGGCCGCCGGGATCAACCTCGGTGGCTACGGCTATCGGGACAACGCCATGCAGATCCAGTTGCGCCGCCAGAACTGCGGGACCTCCGACTACGCCATCTGGTACATGCCGGCCGATGCATGTCGACCGCCGACCGCCCGACCCGGCTCCTCGATGCATGAGCGTGGTCTCGCCATCGACTTCCAGGCCAACGGGTCGTTCATCAATTCCCACAGCAATCCCGGGTTCATCTGGCTGGCGGCCAATGCCGGTCGGTTCGGGTTCAGCAATCTCCCGAGCGAGCCCTGGCACTGGTCGGTCACCGGGTTCTGAGATCCAGCCGTCCCGAGACCCCGGGGTCGTTCGGGCCATCCCCCGTGGGCGGGTGGGTGCGATGGCGGCCAACGGTTACCCTGACCCTGTGAGCACCGAGGTCATCGAACGCCCGTCGACGCGACCCTCCGACCCCGATCTCGAGGACGGCAAGGTCGCCCACATCATCCGCAAGGACGATCAGATGCGCGGCTACGTCCTCGGTGAGGAGATCACGGCGCTGTGCGGCGAGCGGTTCATCCCCACCCGCGATCCCAACAAGTACCCCGTGTGCGAGGCCTGCCGCGAGGCGCTCACCGCCGCCTACGGGGGCTGAACCCTGTGGCTGACCCCGGTGGCCCGATGCGTTCCGGGGACGGATCCTCGTCGCAGTGGGTGACCCTCTCGATCACGGTGCCGGCCGAGGACCTCGACCTGGCCTCCGGCGTGCTGTGGGACGCCGGTGCAGCAGGTGTCGAGGAACGGGCGGCCGACGATGACGATGATCTCGAACTGCGCGCCGGGCTCCTCGCCGGGTCGGTGGACGCCGTGCTGTCGGCGCTGCACCCGGGGTGGGTCGCCGCCGTGGAACCGGTGGACGCCGATGAGGGCCTCGATGCCTGGCGGGAGTTCGCCCAGGCGTGGCGGGCCGGCAGTCGCCTCGTGATCGCCCCGACCTGGCTCGACACGCCCGAATGGTGTCGTGACGACGATCTCGTCCTCCCGATCGATCCGGGGCGCACCTTCGGCAGCGGGTCGCATCCCACCACCCGGATGTGTCTGGCCGAACTCGAACTCCTCGTCTCCGTCGGTGACTCCGTGGCCGACATCGGCTGCGGCAGCGGTGTGCTCGCCATCGCCGCCGTGCGTCTGGGCGCCGCCCGGGCCGTGGGTGTCGACCTCCATCCCGAGGCCGTCGGGGTCAGCCTCGCCAACGCCGCCGCGTGCGGTGTCACCGATCAGGTCGAGTTCCTCGAGGGATCGATCGAGCTCCTGGCCGGTCGCACCTTCGAGGTGGTGGTGGCCAACATCCCCGCCGCCGTGCTGCATGGCATGGTCGAGCCGCTCGTCGCTGCGCTGGCTCCGGCCGGGGCGCTCGTCATCAGCGGTGTCCTCGATGAGCAGGTCCCCGAGCTGCTCGAGGCGTTCGCCACACATGGCCCGGTGCTCACCAGCACGGCGGCCGACGGAGATTGGCGTGCGCTGGTGCTGCGTCGGGCCAACTAGGTTCTCGCCATGGCTGACACCAAACCCTCCATCACCATCCCCGCCGGCGACGCCCCGGCCGAACTCGTCCTCGAGGATCTCGAACTCGGTGAGGGCACCGAAGCCGTGGCCGGCACGAATGTCACGGTGCACTACGTCGGCGTGGCATGGAGCAACGGTCAGCAGTTCGACGCCTCATGGGATCGCAACGACACCTTCTCGTTCCGTCTGGGCGCCGGTCAGGTCATCAGCGGCTGGGATCAGGGTGTGGCCGGGATGCGTGTCGGCGGTCGCCGCAGCATCACCATCCCGCCGCATCTCGGCTACGGGGCTGCGGGCGCCGGTGGCGTCATCAAGGGCGGCGAGACCCTCGTCTTCGTCGTCGATCTCCTCGACGTTCGCTGATCCCTCAGCGCACCACCCGGGCGAAGGCCCGCACATCGGCCACGAACGCCTCGGGTCGCTCGAAGGCGGCGAAGTGGCCGCCGCGAGCCTCCTCGGCCCAGTACACGAGGTTGTACCGCTTCTCGCCCCAGGCCCTCGGGGTCTGCAGCAGTTCGTAGGGGTACACGGTGTGGCCGGTGGGTGCGGTGACGGTGCCGGCCCATGCCTGCGCGGCGCCGGTGCCGGCCCGGGCCGATTCGGCGTAGAGGCGGGCGGCTGATCCCACCGTGTTGGTGACCCAGTACACCATCAGGTTGTCGATGAGACGATCGATGCCGAAGGTGGCGATGGCGCTGTCGTCGTCGAGATCGCTCCAGGCCTGGAACTTCTCGAGGATCCAGGCGGCCAGGCCGGTGGGTGAATCGGTGAGTCCGTAGGCGAGGGTCTGCGGACGGGTGCTCTGGATCGCCATGTAGCCGGTGCCGTCAGCGATGCGGGCCCCGGCGGTGGCGAGGCGGGCGCTGTCGGCGTCGGTCACCCCGGCCATGGGATCGGGATCGTCGGGCCCGGGGAAGGCGAAGAGCATGTTGACGTGGATGCCGAGGAGGCGGTCGGCGAAGGCCTCACCCAGGCGCCGGGTGACGATGGCACCCCAGTCGCCGCCCTGGGCGATGTAGCGGTCGTAGCCCAGCTGTTCCATGACCTCGGCGATGGCGTCGGCCACCCGGTTCACGTCGAACCCCGGCTGCACCGTCGGGCCGGAGAACCCGTAGCCGGGCATCGAGGGCACCACGACATGGAAGGCATCAGCGGCGTCGCCACCGTGGGCCACCGGATCGGTGAGCGGCCCGATGACGTCGAGGAACTCCACGAACGAACCGGGCCAGCCGTGGGTGAGCACCATCGGGGTGGCGTCGGGTTCGGCGGAGCGCACGTGGATGAAGTGCACCTGTTCGCCGGCGGCCTGCGTGATGAAATGCGGCCACCGGTTCATCGCCGCCTCCCGGACCCGCCAGTCGTAGGTGGTACGCCAGTGATCGACCACGGCCCGCACCTCGGTGACCGGGATGCCGAGCGACCAGGGATCGCCGGGTGCCTGATCGGGCCAGCGGGCATGGTCGAGACGACGGCGGAGGTCGTCGAGGACCTCGTCGGGGACGGCGATGGTGAACGGCTGCGGGGTCATGGGACGAACGCTACGACAGCGGTGCTCACGGTGGTGCCGTCGACGAGGGCGCGGAGCCGGAGCTCATGCGGCGGGTGGGAGCCGTCGGCGGGATCCTCCGGCGAGCGGTCGGTGATGAAGCCGACGGTGTCGCCGGCGCAGATCGGTGCCCGCATGCGAAGTTCCACCGACGCGATCGCCCGCTCGGTCCCGAACACCTCTCTGGCCCGATCCGAGAACAGCCGCACCTGGGTGGCGGTGTCGAGGAAGATGTCGCGGGCGCCGGCGGCGCGGGCGGCGTCGGTGTCGTGATGCACGGCCACCTCGACCCCGTTGGCGGTGGCGCTCGATCGCACGAATGCGGCGCTGACGAGGAACGCTCCGACCACCTCCTCCGGCACCTGATCCCGGACTGCGTCATCCTCGGGATGGGTGGCGCGTCCGTCCGGGGCGGTCGGTGATGGCACCGGCTGTCGCCCGGCGCGCGGTGAGCCGCTCGGATAGCCGAACATCGACCATCGCTCCACGCAGATGAGGGCGCCGTCGCCGGTGCGCCGTTCGACGTCGATCACCCAGTCGCGGCCGGTCCCCACCGTGGTGGTGATCTCCTCGCCGAGCTCCACGAGTGATTCCTCGACGAGGTCGTCGGGCCGACGCGATCGGCCGGCGGCCTCGCCATGGGTGAGCCGGTACGAGCGCACGATGCCGCGATCGAAGCCGAACCGCTCCTTGAGCGAGTCATGCAGCGCGATGCCGGTGCCGCCGCCCCCGCGACCGTCCCTGAGACCGCCCCCGCTGCTCATCGAAGGATCATCGGGCCATCAGCGGGCCATCGTGCCGGCGGTGATGCCCCCGTCGACATAGATGACCTGACCGTTCACGTAGCGGGCATCGTCGCTGCACAGGAACGACACCACGTCTGCGATGTCGGCGGGTGACCCGACGCGGCCCATCGGCACGCCCTTGGCCCGTTCGGCGGCGCGGTCGCCCTGGAAGTTGGCGGCGGTGCCATCACTCACGATCAGCCCCGGCCCGATGGCGTTCGTCCGGATGTTGTCGGCACCGAGCTCGAGGGCGAGGGTCCGGGTGAGCGATTCCACCGCGGCCTTGGTGGCGGGATAGATGCCGATGTTCGGCGAGTTCGTCCATGCGGCACCGGAGGACATGTTGACGATGCTGCCGCCACCCCCGGCGCGCATCTTCGGCACGAACGCCTGACAGCACCACACGATGCCCTTGATGTTCACCTCGATCACCGACTGCAGCTGCTGCTCGTCGACCTCGAGGATGGACGGGAAGTTCCAGATGCCGGCGTTGTTGATGAGGGCCGAGCAGGACGGGATCCGTCCGGCCACGGCCATCACGGCGGCGCGGTCGGTGACATCGCATCCGAAGGCGGTGCCGCCGCAGAGCTCGGCGGTCTCCCGGGCGGCGTCCGGGTCCAGATCGAGGCATATGACCTCGAACCCGTCGCTCGCGAGACGCAGGGCATCGGCCCGACCCAGTCCCTGTCCGGCTCCGGTGATCACGGCGACTGCCATCGTTCCCCCATGCTGTTGGGACGTCGCATCGGACGTCTCGGCGCTCGGTGCAGATCATGTCACCCATGGGCCATCGGCCCGCCCGGTTCGGGGGCGACCGGTAGGGTTTCGGATCGTGACCGAACGACGCCCGCGCGGTGCGACCTCCACGTCGACCTTCGGGGTGTCCCGACGCGAGAGCCACGATGCCTCGGCGTTCTACGAACGGTTCCCCGCCCCGACGCTCCTCACCGACTCGACCGTGGTCGACTGCCCGGTGAAGGACACGATCCTCGTCGGCGATTCCCGGGATCTCTCCGTCATCCCCGAGAACTCGGTCGCCCTCGTGGTCACCTCGCCGCCGTACTTCGCCGGCAAGGCCTATGAGACCGAGCTCGGTCAGGGGGCGGTGCCGGCCTCGTACCTCGACTACCTGCAGATGCTCCACGACGTGTTCGCCGAATGCTGGCGCGTGCTCGAACCCGGCGGTCGGATCGCCATCAACGTGGCCAACCTCGGCCGCAAGCCCTACCGGTCGCTGGCCGGGGACGTCACCTCGTTGCTCCAGGATGATCTCGGCTTCCTGCTGCGGGGCGAGATCGTGTGGATCAAGGCCGAGGGTGCCTCGGGCAACTGCGCCTGGGGTTCCTATGCCTCGGCGGCCAATCCGGTGTTCCGAGATCTCACCGAGCGGATCGTCGTGGCCAGCAAGGGTCGCTTCGACCGGGCGCTCACACGGGCGCAGCGCCAGAAGCAGGGTCTGCCCTTCGAGAACACGATCGCCCCCGAGGACTTCATGGCCTGGACCCTCGACACCTGGCGCATCGCGCCCGAGTCGGCCAAGCGGGTCGGTCACCCGGCGCCCTATCCGGTGGAGCTCCCCCGGCGGGCCATCGAGCTGTTCACCTATGTCGGCGACACCGTGCTCGACCCGTTCATGGGTGCCGGGCAGACGGCGATCGCCGCGCTGCGCACCGGCCGGCACTACGTCGGGGTCGAACTCGATCCCGAGTACGCGGCACTGGCCGAGCGACGGATCGCCGCCGAACTCGCGGCCCGCGACGCGACTGCTGCGTCGAGCGACTGACGCCGTCGATCCTCGCGCCCGATCGAGGCCGCGGGATCGTCCTGCTCGGCGCCGTCGTGGGTCAGCCGGCGGCGGCCAGGGCGGCGGTCATGGCGATGGTGGCGCCGCGGAGGTCGCCCGACAGGCCCAGTTCCATCTTGTTCATCATGTAGGCCACGGTGAGCTGGGCGTCGAGGTCCATGATGATGACCGAGCCGCCGTAGCCACCCCAGTAGCAGGCGTGCGGGCCGATGGGCATGGAGTCGTTCGAGAGTCCGTAGCCCATCCCCATGTGCGAGACCCTCGCCAGCACCGGGTCGTAGGCGTTGATCTGCGATTCGAAGATGCGCTCGACGCCGGCGGGGGAGAGGAACCTGATGCCGCCGGTCTCGCCCCGGTTGGCGATGATCGACTGCACCAGTGCCACGGATCGGGCGTTGCCATGTCCGTTGGCGGCGGGGATCTCGGCGGCCCGCCACCAGCGCTCGCGCGGCGCCCGGGCGTCGATGCGCGAGGACGCATAGGTGCGGAACGCGAGTGACTCGGTGTCGATCTCGCCGAAGTCAGCCGCCGGTGGCGGGATGACCACGCTGACCCGCGGCTCCTCGCTCTCGGGCAGGCCGATGTGGAAGTCGGCGCCGAGGGGTTCGGCGACCTCGGTCCGGAAGAAGGTCCCGATGGACACGCCGGTGATGCGTCGGACGATCTCACCGATGAGATAGCCCTGGGTCACGGCGTGGTAGCCGGGCATGGTGCCGGGTTCCCACCATGGAGCCTGGGCCCCGAGGATGCCGACGCACTTCTCCCAGTCGGCGAGGTCCTCGGCGTCGATGCGTTCGCCGAACCCCGAGAGGCCGGCGGTGTGGCTCATGATGTGACGGACCTCGATGTCGGCCTTGCCGTTGGCGGCGAACTCCGGCCAGTAGGTGGCCACCGGTGCATGGAGGTCGAGCTCGCCGCGATCGGCCAGCATCAGCGCCACGAGGAAGGTCATGGTCTTGGTGGTCGACCACACGTTGGTGATGGTGTCGGACTCCCAGGGCGTGGTTCGATCCCGGTCGACGTGACCGCCCCAGATGTCGACGACGACCTCGCCGCGATGATGCACGCTCACCGAGGCGCCGATGTCGGCGCCGCTCGCGAGCTGCGCCTCGAGCACCTCGCGCACCCCGGTGAACTGTTCGGTGGTGAACCCCGCTGTCGTCATCGCCTGTCACTCCTGTCGATCGGTGCCGACATGATGGCCGAGACGCCGCCGTGCTGCTCGGAGAACCGGCGATGCGGGTCGTGCATCGCTCCTGGGTCAGTCCTGCTGGTGCAGGGCCAGATCCCGGAACATCTC
>CANFHM010000025.1 GCA_947446975.1 Microthrixaceae bacterium | reverse complement strand
TCGAGGCTGTCGTAGGCCATGAGCCTGCCCGAGAGGGAATCACCGAGCGACAGCAGGAGCTTGATCGCCTCGAGGGCCTGGATGGATCCGATGATGCCGGGGAGCACCCCGAGCACACCGGCCTCGGCGCAGGACGGAGCGAGCTCGGGAGGCGGGGGCTCCGGCAGGAAGCAGCGGTAGCAGGGGCCCTCGTGCGGGAGGAACACGGTGACCTGTCCCTCGAACCGGAAGATCGAACCGTGCACCACCGGTGTGCCGGTGCGCAGCGACGCATCGTTGAGGAGGTACCGGCTGGGGAAGTTGTCGGCTCCGTCGACCACCAGGTCGTACTGCGACAGGAGCTCCTCGACGTTGGAGGCGTCGAGCCGCATGTCGTGGGTGATGACGTCCACATCGGGGTTGAGCAGCTGGAGGGTCTTCGCAGCAGATTCCACCTTCCGCATGCCGACCCGCTCGATGTTGTGGACGATCTGACGCTGGAGGTTCGATTCGTCGACGACATCCATGTCGATGATGCCGATCGTGCCGACGCCGGCGGCGGCGAGATACAGCGCTGCGGGGGAACCGAGCCCACCGGCCCCGAGCAGCAGGACCTTCGAGTCGAGCAGGCGGAGCTGTCCCTCCTCCCCCACCTCGGGCAGCAGCAGATGTCGCTGATACCGATTGCGCTGTTCGGCGCTCAGCGTGCGCGGCGCCCGCCATTCACGCCCCTGATCCTTCCAGCGGTTGAAGCCGCCATCCATCGAGACCACATCGACGTAGCCCAGTTCCGAGAGGGTCTTCGCCGCGAACGCCGAGCGCACACCACCGGCGCAGAACACCACGACCGGCGTGGACTTGTCGGGGATGCGGCTCTCGACCTGTGCCTCGAGATGACCCCGCGGGATGTAGATCGCACCGGGGATGGCGCCCTGCTCGAACTCGTCGGGTTCGCGCACATCGAGGAAGACCGTGCCGGGTTCGGCACTGCGACGAGCATCGCCCTCGGCGGTGTCGATCTCACGGATCTGCGCCTTGGTCTGGGACAGGAGGTCTCTGAACGTGGCCATCGGATGCCTTCTGGTGGGGGGCGGACCGGACGACGTCCATGCCGACCGGGACCGAAACCCTACCGATCTGGTCAGGATTCCGCCACCCACGGGCACGACGGGTGGGGTCAGCCGGGCAGGATCTCCGACAGCGTTCCGGCCGCCGACCCGAGCAGCACCACCGTGGCCCGATGGTCGAGCGCCGTCGGCTCGGCGTTCACGATGATGACCGATCGGCCGGCCCGGGCGGCGATGTCGACCATCCCGGCCACCGGATACACCGTGAGGCTCGTGCCGACGGCCAGGAGCACATCGGCCTCGGCGGCGGCCCGTTCGGCCCGCGCCAGATCGGCGGACACCAACGACTGCCCGAACAGGATCGTGGCCGACTTGATGATCCCGCCGCAGAACTCGCAGGGCGGATCCTCCTCCCCCGCCCGCACGCGCTCGAGCGCCTCGGACATCGGACCGCGGGCCCCGCAATCGACGCATTCCCACCGGTGCACGGTCCCGTGGATCTCGACCAGACGATCGGCGGGCGTGCCGGCCAGGAGATGCAGGCCGTCGATGTTCTGGGTGACGAGGGTGTGGAGCCGGTCGCCGAGCGTGGCCAGGGAGCGGTGACCCTCGTTCGGCAGGGCCGAGAACATCTCCGAGGAGGCCCGGATCCGCCAGGCATCTCGTCGGACCTGCGGATCGGCGACATAGGTGGAGAAGTTCGAACGGGCCTCGGCGGCCGGGTCGCGGGTCCAGACGCCGTTCGGGCCGCGGAAATCAGGGATACCGGAGTCGGTGCTGATGCCGGCGCCGGTGAGCACGGCCACCGAGGACGCCGATGCCAGCAGCCCGGCAGCGAGGTCGAGCGCGGCGGTGCTGCCGGGTTCAGGCATCGGTGCCCCCGGCGGAGGGGTCGCTGGAGTGGTCGTTCGAGGGCTCGACGATGGTGGCATCGCGAAGTGCCAGTTCCTGGGCCAGCCGCTCCACCTTGCCCTCGAGGCGACTCACATGCACCGAGAGGTTCACCGCCACGACCAGGAGGAACAGACAGACGACTGCGAACACCAGGTTGCTGCCGTAGGAGACCCCGAGCGCCGTGGACACCCGGTCGACGAGCGGACGGGCCAGACCGAGCACGACGCCGACGACGGCGACGCTGATCCACAGCAGCGCATAACTCTCCGAGAGCCGGCGACGACGCACGACCTCGACGACGAACACCAGCAGCAGCAGAGCGGCGATCAACAGCGTGATGCTGAGACGCATTCAGTTCCCCTTCGAGACCGGGCGCCGGAACCGGGCCAGCGCGATGACGAGCATGAGCCGCAGCAGGTGATACGTGCTGCGCAGGGAGTTGTTCGACGCCACCCCACCCATGCGTTCACGCATGGCCACCGGCACCTCCACGATGCGCAGTCCGGCGTAATGGGCGATGAGGAGCGACTCCACCGTGTCGGAGAGGTACGCGCTCGGATACTCCTCGGCGAAGAGTCCGATCGCCCGGGCGCTGAAGGCCCGGTATCCGCTGGTGGTGTCGGTGATCTGCTGTCCGAGCCGACGACTCACGATCCGGGAGAGCACCCGCATGCTGAATCGGCGACCGGAGGAGACCTCGTAGTCACCGGAACCGTGGGCGAACCGCGAGCCGATCGCCAGATCGGCGCCATGGCGGACCTCATCGAGCAGACGGGCCGCCTCAGCGGGATCGTGCTGCCCGTCGGCGTCGATCTGCATGGCCACGGTGTAACCACGGGACCGGGCGAAGCGGAAGCCGGTCCGCAGGGCCGCACCGACGCCGAGGTTGAACGGATGCCGCAGGACGATGGCGCCGGCCGCGGCGGCCAGCTCGGCGGTGCGATCCGTGGAACCGTCGTCGACCACGAGGATGTCGACGGTGAGATCGCCTGCGACATCACCAGCGGCGCCCCCTGCAGCGGCGAGTCGGGACCTGATCGTGCCGACCACGGAACCGACGGTCTCCTGCTCATCGAGCGCCGGAACTATGGCAAGCACACGTGTCCGCACAGTGCGGTCACCCTAGTTGAGAGACCCGCGGCGACTAGCCTCGCCGTCGATGCCCGCCACCGATCCCTCGCCGAGGACGCGCACCGAGTTCGCCGACCGGATCATCGTCATCGTGCCGGCCTTCAACGAGCAGGAGGCGCTGCCATCCACGCTGGCAGGTCTGCGGGCCACTGCACTGCCACTCGATGTCGTCGTCATCGATGACGGCTCCACCGATGACACCGCAGCCATCGCCACGGCCAACGGGGCGGTGTGCCTGCAACTGCCGTTCAACCTCGGGATCGGCGGCGCCCTGCGCACCGGATTCCGCTATGCCGTGGAACTGGGCTACCAACGCGGGATCCAGTTCGATGCCGATGGACAGCACGACCCCTCGCAGATCGAGGCTCTGCTGGCCCCGCTGGCTGAAGGAGCCGACATGGTCGTCGGCTCACGGTTCGCCGGCGCCGGCGACTACCGGGTCGGTCGCAGCCGTGGCGTGGCCATGAACATCCTGCGGTGGGCCATCCGACGCCTCGCCGGACAACGATTCACCGACACCTCCTCGGGCTTCCGGAGCTTCGGTCCGGATGTGCTCGCCCTCTTCGCCGCCGAGTACCCCATCGAGTACATGGATTCCGTCGAGGCGCTCGTGATGGCCTGTCGGGCCGGGTTCGACGTGCGGGAGGTCCCCACGGTGATGCATGAGCGCACCGGAGGGGTGGCCTCGAACCGCAGCTTCCGTCTCGCCTATCACTATGTGCGGGTGCTGGTGTCGCTGGCCAACACCCCGAAGGCCCAGCGTCGACCCGCAGGAGCGCCTTCGTGAGCACCCGCGCCCACATCATGCTGGCCATCCTCGTGGCCATGGCGATCCTCGTGATCGTCCGGCTCGTGCGCCGACGCCATCTGAAGGCCAAGTACTCGCTGCTGTGGCTCACGCTCGGTGGCTTCATGGTGGTGATCGCCGCCGTGCCCGGACTGCTCGACTGGACCGCCGCCCGACTCGGCATCTACTACCAGCCCACCCTGCTCATCCTGCTGGGCCTCGCCCTGCTGCTGCTCATCGTCATGCACTTCTCCTACGAGCTCTCGCGCATGGAGAACCGGGTGCGCACACTGGCCGAGGAGAGCGCCATCCTGCGCCACCGGCTGCGCGTGCTCGAACAGGGCGCGCCCGCGACCACACCCGGCGATGCGTCCGGCGGCGCCGAGGAGTCGGACGACTGGCCCGGTGACGAGCCGACGAACGGCTCCGGAGTGACCGACCAGGCGTGATCCGGCGTTCTCACGGTCTGATCAACCCAAGCTCCAGCCTCTGGAACGGGCCGAACGGCCCTGCGGCACAGGATGGATCCGACCGATCCGACAGGGACCGAAAGTGCACGGAACGCACCTGTCCCGAAGGAGTCCCATGGCCCTCACCGTCGACGCACCCGTCTTCCCAGTGATGACACTCCGGATCGAGAGCTGGTCCGATCCGGTCATCGATGACCTCGGCCATGACCCGAGGTCGAACTACGTCGAACGGTTCTGGCTCCCCGTGCTCGGTCCGTCCACGGTGTGGTTCCTGCGCCAGCTCGCCGATCACCTCGACACCGAGCCGGCGGGGTTCGAGCTCGATCTGGTCGAGACCGCCAGGGCCCTCGGTGTCGGGATGCGCGGCGGCAAGCACTCCCCCATGCTGCGCACGGTGGACCGCGCCTGCCGCTTCGGCGCCGCCCGCATGATCGGCACCACCGGTCTGGCCGTGCGCCGACGGCTCGCCCCGCTCACGCGGGCGCAGGTGGAGCGCCTCCCATCCACACTCCAGCGCGCCCACACCGAGGTCATCGAACGCCCGCGCCCGAGTCGCTCCGTCGAGGAGCTCCGCGACCGTGCCCGATCGCTCGCACTGTCCATGCTCGACCTCGGCGAGGACGACCTCGCCATCGAGCGTCAGCTGCATCGGTGGCGGTTCCACCCCTCGATGGCCCACGACGCCCTGCGATGGGCGAAGGAGTTCCGGGCCGCAGCACCACTCGACACCGACGCCGGATCAGGCGCCCCGACCCTCCGGCCGCGCACCATCACCCATGTGGACCGACCCCGGATCGGAGCCGTGGGGATCGCCGTCAGGAACGGCGGCGACGCGTCGCTCGACGCTGCGGGGTGAAGTCGCGGGCCAGTTCCAGCAGGAGCCGCACGCCGTAGCCGGTGCCGCCGTTGCTGTTCTCGGCGTTGTCACCCTCGGCCCACCACGCCGTTCCGGCGATGTCGATATGCGCCCAGGGCACATCGGCGGGGACGAACTCCTTCAGGAACAGCCCGGCCGTGATCGTGCCGCCGCCCCGACCCTTGGAGATGTTCCGGAGGTCGGCGACATCGGAGTCGAGGAACGGGCGGTAATCGGCCGGGAGAGGGAGCGGCCAGGTGCGCTCGCCGGCCCGTGCGGCGGCTCGCTGGACCTCATCGCGGAAGGCATCGTCGTTGCCGAGCACGGCGGCGATGCGCGTGCCGAGTGCGATCTCGACCGCTCCGGTGAGGGTGGCCAGATCGACGATCGCGTCGGGCCGGGCCTCGGCAGCCAGACAGAGCGCATCAGCGAGGATGAGGCGACCCTCGGCGTCGGTGTTGAGGACCTCCACGGTGGTGCCGTTGCGGATCGTGAGCACATCACCGGGACGGGTGGCATCGCCATCGCTCATGTTGTCGGTCATCGGCAGGTACCCGACCACCCGACAGGCCGGCGAGATCGCACGGACAGCGGCGAAGAATCCGAGCACCGCAGCCGCCCCGCCCATGTCCATCTTCATGGTCATCATGCCCTCGCCGGTCTTGATCGACAGACCACCGGAGTCGAAGGTGATGCCCTTGCCCACGAGCGCCAGCGTGCCCACGGGTTCGGAGGCGGGTTCATAGGTGATCTCCACGAACCGCGGATCGTGGGTGGAGCCACGGTTGACGCCCAGCAGACCGCCGAGCCGCATCCGCTCGATCTGCGGCCGACCGAGCACCTTGATGGACAGCCCCTCGCGGCGGGCGATGCGGCGGGCCTCCTCGGCCAGGGCCGCAGGGGTGAGTGACCCGCCCGGTCGGTTCACGAGATCACGGGCGAGGTTCTGGGCCGCACCGATGGCGGCACCCTCGGCGATGGCCCCGCTGATGCGGGCGGAGCCGCGCACCACGACGGCCGCAGCGACGAGGGTCGACTTCGGCGGCTTCGACTTGAGTTCGGTGAATCGATAGGACCCGAGGGTCAGCCCCTCGGCGACGGCTCGGGCCCCATCGACCCGCAGTGTCGGATCGAGGCCGGTGATGAGTTCACGGACATCGACAGCGAGCCGCTTGGAGTGCTTGGCCGCTCTGACGGCCTGCGCGCCCAGACGCCGCAGACGTGCGGTGTCCACCGAGGCCTGCGGACCGACCCCGATGTAAGCGATCGTCCGTCCCTTGCCGCCGCCGGCGATGACGACCTGATCGGCCCGACCGGCGAACCCCTGGGCCAGCAGGACATCGGCGTCGCGTGGCATCAGGCCCCGGACCCTCTCAGGAGTGGCCATCTCCATGGTGACCGGCATGGCGACGATGTCGGCCGCAGCGGGGACGGAACCCGCAGATGTGATCTTCAGGGACATGGAAACCTCGTCAGGAGCAGGTGTGGTGATGGGACGGAGTGGAGCAGCGTTCGATGGATCGGTTCAGGATCGGACGGAGCGGGTGGGAAGGGATGTCCCCTCCTGCCAGCGGGCGAGGGTCCAGAGCAGGTCGGAGAGCCGGTTGAGATAGGGGACGACGACGCTCCCGTCGACCACTGCGGACATGGCATCGCGTTCGGCACGACGCACGACGGTGCGGGCGACATCGAGCAGCGCACCGATGCGGTTCTGCCCGGGGACGACGAACTCGGTGGGCGGGTCGAAGCGTTCACTGATGGCGTCGATCGTGGTCTCGAGGGCCACCACCATCTCCTCGGTGACGAGGGTGGCGCCGGGGGTCAGCTTGGAGCGACTGGCCGGATCGGTGGCGAGCTCACCCATGAGCACCCAGAGATCCCGTTCGATCAGCAGGAGGATCTCGGCCAGCTCGGGCTCGGCCTCGGCGCGGGCGAGGCCGATCGCCGCCTGGGCCTCGTCGACGGCCCCGTAGGCGGTGGGCGCCGCTGAGTCCTTGGCCACCCGACCCCCGTAGAGCAGTCCGGTCGTTCCGTCATCACCATGGCGCGTGTAGATCTTCACGGGCGACAGCCTAGGACCACCCATGCGACAGGCTCCCACCGACGGGCGGATCCGAGGGGACCCTCTGCTAGCCTGCGCAGGCCGGAGCTGTCCTGATGGGTAGGGCCAGAGCGCCCCAGCGGTCGGCACCATCGCCAACGACCCATCATGCATGTCACCACGGGCGCGCCCCACCATGGGCCACCGAGCAAGGAGCCCCCGCCATGAGTCCCACGAGCAGCTTCCTCGACGCAGCGCGCCGCCGAGTCGTGATCTTCGACGGTGGCATGGGCACCGGTATCCAGCAGCGCGGGCTCACCGCCGAGGATTTCGGCGGTGACGACCTCGAGGGGTGCAACGAACTGCTCGCCGTCACCCGACCCGATGTCATCGGAGAGCTCCACGCCGCGTATCTCGAGGTCGGCTGCGAGGTCATCGAGACCGACACGTTCGGCGCCTTCGCCATCCCCCTCGGTGAGTACGGGATCGCCGATCGCACCCACGAGCTCAACGTGGCCGCCGCCCGCCTGGCCAGAGACGTGGCCTCGAGCTACGCCACCCCGGACCAGCCCCGATGGGTCGCCGGTTCCATCGGCCCGGGCACCAAGTTCCCCTCCCTCGGCCAGATCCGCTACGCCGAACTGCGCGATCACTATGAGGAGCAGAGCCACGGACTGCTGACCGGGGGCGTCGACCTCATCATCATCGAGACCATGTTCGATCTGCTGACGGTGAAGGCCGCCATGAACGGCGCTCGTCGCGCCATGCGCTCACTCGGAGTCGAGGTGCCGCTGCAGGTGCAGGTCACGATGGAACTCACCGGTCGCATGCTCCCGGGCACCGAGATCGCCGCCGCGCTCGCCGCCATCGATCCCCTGCGTCCCGATGTCATCGGCATCAACTGCGCGACCGGTCCCGTCGAGATGGGAGAGCACCTCCGACATCTCGCCGCCCACGCCCGCATGCCGATCTCCTGCATCCCCAATGCCGGTCTGCCCAGCGTGGTCGACGGCCATATGCACTACGACCTCACACCGGAGCAGCTCGCCGAGCACCATGCCCGGTTCATCACCGAGCTGGGCGTCAACATCGTGGGCGGCTGCTGCGGCACGACCCCCGAGCATCTGGCTGCCGTCGTCGAGCGGTGCCGCGACCTCACGCCGGCGCATCGCTCGCCGGTGCACGAGGCGGGCGCCACCTCGATCTACTCACTGGTGCCCTTCGAGCAGGACACCTCGTTCATGATCATCGGCGAGCGGACCAACGCCAACGGTTCGAAGAAGTTCCGCGACTCCATGCTCGCCGGGGATCTCGACACCTGCGTGCAGATGGCGAAGGATCAGGTGAAGGAGGGGGCCCATGTGCTCGACCTCTGCGTCGACTACGTGGGTCGCGACGGCACCGACGACATGGACGCCATCGCCCAGTTGTTCGCCACCCAGTCGAGCGTGCCGCTCGTGCTCGACTCCACCGAGCCCCAGGTGCTCGAGGCCGGTCTCTCCTGGCTCGGTGGGCGCGCCATCCTGAACTCGGCCAACCTCGAGGACGGCGAGCATGAGGGCAGCCGACTCGACCGGGTGATGAAGCTGGCCAAGGAGTACGGCGCCGCCGTGATCTGTCTGCTCATCGACGAGGAGGGACAGGCCCGCGACGTGGAATGGAAGCTCCGCATCGCCCATCGCATCCACGATCTCGCCGTCGATCGCTACGGTCTCGAGCCGAGCGATCTCATCTTCGACGCCCTCACCTTCCCGCTCTCGACCGGTGATGACGATCTGCGGGGTGACGCCATAGCCACCATCGAGGCCATCCGCCGCATCAAGACCGAACTCCCCGGCGTGTTCACCACCCTCGGTGTCTCCAACGTGTCCTTCGGTCTGAAGCCGGCGGCGCGCCATGTGCTCAACTCGGTGTTCCTGGCCGAGTGCGTGCAGGCCGGACTCGACTCCGCCATCGTGCACGCGGCCCGCATCATGCCGCTGAACCGCATCCCCGACGAGCAGCGCCGGGTGTGCCTCGATCTCATCCATGACCGTCGACGCGACGGCTACGACCCGCTCACCACACTGCTCGAGGTGTTCGCCGATGTGCAGGCCACCGAGGTCGAGCAGGAGGACCGCTCCGACTGGACGATCGAGCGACTGCTGAGCCAGCGCATCATCGACGGCGACCGCGAGGATCTCGATCTCGCGCTCGACGACGCCATGGCCAGCGGCCTCGAGCCGCTCACGATCATCAACGACGTCCTGCTCGCGGGCATGAAGGTCGTCGGCGATCTCTTCGCCACGGGCGAGATGCAGCTCCCGTTCGTGCTGCAGTCCGCCGAGACCATGAAGATGGCCGTCGCCCATCTCGAGCAGTTCATGGAGAAGTCCGACACCGGCGGCAAGGGCCGGATCGTGCTGGCCACCGTGAAGGGCGATGTGCACGACATCGGGAAGAACCTCGTCGACATCATCCTCACCAACAACGGCTACGAGGTGCACAACATCGGCATCAAGATCTCGATCGCCGAGATGATCGAGAAGGCCATCGAGGTGAAGGCAGACGCAATCGGCATGAGCGGACTGCTCGTGAAGTCCACGCTCATCATGCGCGAGAACCTCGAGGAGCTCAACGCCCGCGGTCTCGCCGACATCCCCGTCCTGCTCGGCGGCGCCGCCCTCACCCGCAGCTATGTCGAACGCGATCTGCGCGAGGTGTACGAGGGTCGCCTGTTCTACGGCAAGGACGCCTTCGAGGGCCTGCGGGTCATGGACCGACTCGGCGACATCAAGCGGGGCATCGAGGCCGATGACGCCGACTGGGGTCGTGTGCCGAGCGAGAGCCGGGTGCCGGCCCGTGCAGGTTCGCGCGAGCCGGGCGACACGATCGCCACCCCCGCCGTCCGCTCACCCGAGGTGGCGGTCGACAACCCCGTGTTCACCCCACCGTTCCTCGGTTCCCAGGTGGTCAAGGGCATCCCGATCGACGACATCGCCGCCTACATCAACGAGACCGCACTGTTCCGCAACCAGTGGCAGTTCCGACCCGAGAAGCTCGCCGACGGCAGCACCGAGTCCGATGAGGAGTTCCGGGTCCGCATCCGTGCCACCCTGCGCTCGCAGCTCGCCGAGGCCAAGGCCAGCGACATGCTGATCCCGCAGCTCGTGTACGGCTACTTCCCCGCCAACAGCGACGGCAACGACCTCGTCATCTGGACCGACGACACCCGCACCGTCGAGCGCATGCGCTTCACCTATCCCCGCCAGAACGAGGCGCCACATCTGTGCATCGCCGACTTCTTCCGCCCCATCGGGTCACCCGATCCCGACTATGCGGCCTTCCACATCGTCACGATGGGGCAGCGGGTGAGCGATGTCGCCGCCGCGCTGTTCGCCGAGAACCGGTATCAGGAGTACCTGCTCGTCCACGGCCTCGGTGTCGAGATGGCCGAGGCACTCGCCGAATACTGGCACCACCGCATCCGCACCGACTGGGGATTCGTCGATGAGGACGGACCCTCCCTCGCCGGACTGTTCCGTCAGCAGTACCGCGGTGGTCGCTACTCGTGGGGCTATCCGGCCTGCCCGGATCTCGAGGACAACATGAAGGTGGCCGAACTGCTCGACGCCGGTCGACTCGGCATCGAGGTGAACGAGGACACCGGGTTCCAGTACCAACCCGAGCAGACCACCTCGGCGCTGATCTGCCACCACCCACAGGCGAAGTACTTCATCGCCCGCTGAGTCCCACCGGCGACACCACCGGGGCACCGCGACGCGGGATGGCGGATCGGCCAGGTCAGGACAGGAGCGCCCGGGCCACCAGATCGATGCCGAAGGCCGTGAGGATCGCCAGGTAGAGCAGTCCGGTGGCGGCCATCACCGCCGAATAGGCCCGTTCCTTGAGCGCGAGCCGGGTGGTGATCACCAGACCGATCGTGGTGACGACGCAGGCCAGCCAGAACCACACGAGCAGTCCGCCGTAGCCGTCGTCGATCTCACCGGTGACCGCCGAGACCATGCCGGTGGGGACCAGCAGCAGCGCGACCTCGGGGATCCAGAGCCAACCCGTCCAGCGCACCAGTTCGAGCAGCGCACCACGGGCGAGGCCGGGCTGCACGAGGTACCAGTGGCCGAGGAGCATCGCGTCGGTGACCGCACCCAGGAACAGTGCCCCGACGACGAACCGTGACACCGCCAGCCAGGAGGGTCCGCCGGCGGCGAGTCCGGCGGCCACCACGCCCACGAGACCGATGAGCGGGGCGATCAGGTCGAGACGGGGATCGAACTCCCGCACGGTGAGATCCTTCGTGGTGGCGGCCCGTTCGATCCCGGTCATCTCGGCGACCCGGGCGGTGCGGGCCTCGACGAGTTCGTTCTGCCCGGCCACACCGGCCCGGCGACGCAGGATCGAGGACACGAGGACGCCGGTGGAGACGAGTCCGACGAGCAGGGCGGAGATATCGCGCACCGGCAGCGGTTCGATGACCGCCACCCCGATCCAGAAGGATCCGAACGCCATCAGCGCATAGGTGCCCCGCATCAACCATCCGTACCCGAGGGAGACCTCCCGACGGCGGGTCGTGACCCACAGGAACAGCAGCCCTCCGGTGGCCCACTGCAGCAGGAGCGAGGATGCGTCGAAGTCGATCATGGGCCGGTGATCAGGGATTCAGGCATCGACCGCGACCAGCGTGTGATCGGCATGGTTGAGCGACTCGGGTCCGGAGGCCGTGGTGGCGACGATGTCCTCCAACCGGAACCCGAACCGACCGGGCAGGTAGATCCCGGGTTCGACGGAGTAGACGTTGCCGACCTCGAGGCGATGGGTGTTGCCGAGCACGATGTAGGGGTCCTCATGCTCCTCGACCCCGATGCCGTGCCCGGTCCGATGCATGAAGAACTCGCCGTAGCCGGCCTCGGTGATCGGTCGGCGGGCGGCGGCATCGACAGCCTCGCAGGTGGTGCCCACGGACCCGGCGGCGACCGCGGCGCGCTGGGCGTCGAACAGGACGTCGTAGACCCCGCGCATCTCGGGGGTGGGTTCACCGGTGACGACGCAGCGGGTGATGTCCGAGCAGTAGCCGGCTCCACCCTCGGCGTGCATCGTGCCGCCGAAATCGCACAGGACGACCTCACCAGCGCGGATGACGCGTCCGCCGGGCTCATGATGCGGACTGGCGGCGTTCTCGCCGGCGGCGACGATGGCGAAGTTCACGCGGTGATGACCCTCGGCGAGGATGCGTCGCCCGAGCTCGGCCGAGACCTCGGCCTCCGTGCGCCCGATGAGCGGGATGCCCCCGGACTGGAGTTCCGCGGCGATGCGGTCGACTGCTGCTCCTGCGGCACGCAGCACGGAGAGCTCGGCGGGATCCTTGACCGCCCGGAGTGGACCGATCACCGCCGATGCCTCACTGAACCCGACATCGGGGAGACGGCGCTGGAGGGCGACGAGGAACTGGGCCCATGTGCGGTTGCCGATGGCTGCCCGGCGGGCTGACCCGACGAGATCGGCGACGATGTCGATGGGATCGGCGGTCTCGCCCCAGCCCCGCAGGGCGAACACCTCGGGATGATGCACGACCCGCGGGACCTCGAGCTGGGGAACCACCAGCGTGGGTTCACGATCCACCGGCACCACGAGCATCGTCAGCCGTTCGAGCGGCATGGCCTCGTACCCGATGAGCCAGGGAAGATCGGGGCCCACGGAGAGCAGACAGACATCGATGCCGGCGCTGCCCATGGCGGCGCGCACACGGTCGAGTCGATCCTGATGCATCACAGCGACACTACCGGTCGACCTCGGCGGCATCGGCAGCCTGGCGGGCGTGATAGCTCGACCGGGTCAGCGGGGAGGACTCGACATGGCCGATCCCGAGCTCCTCGCCCACGCTCCTGTAACGGTCGAACTGCTCGGGGGTCACCCACCGGGCCACGGCCAGATGGTTCGAGGTGGGACGGAGGTACTGACCGATGGTGACGATGCTGACACCCACCCCCGCCAGATCGGCGAGCGTGGAGAACAGCTCCTCATCGGTCTCACCCATGCCGACCACGAGACCGGATTTCGTGGTGAGCCCGGCGCGGCGGGCACGCGACAGCACCGCCAGCGAGCGGGCGTACCCCGCCGATGGACGCACCGCCCGTTGCAGACGGGGCACGGTCTCGACGTTGTGGTTGAGCACATCGGGACGGGCGGCGAAGATCGTGTCGAGCGCCTCCGGTCGGCCGCGACAGTCAGAGATGAGCACCTCCACCTGCACGCCGGGCACGCGCTCGCGGATGGCATGGACCGTGGCGGCCATCGCGCCGGCCCCCTCGTCGTCGAGGTCATCGCGGGCCACGGTGGTGACCACTGCGAACGAGAGCCCCATCCGGGCCACCGCCTCGGCCACCCGTGCGGGTTCGTCGGGGTCGAGGGGTTCGGGATGACGGGTGTCGACCAGACAGAACCCGCAGGCCCGGGTGCAGCGTTCGCCGTTGATCATGAAGGTGGCCGTGCCATCGGACCAGCACTCGGAGAGGTTCGGGCAGCCCGCCTCCTCGCACACCGTGACCAGCGAGAGCTCCCGCAGGGTGCGCTTCAGCTCGAGCGGACGCCCGCCGAGCTCGAGCTTGGCCCGGAGCCATTCCGGTTTGCGCTCCCCCACGTCCATGCCGTCGGCCACTCCGGCCTCGGCGAGTCGCCCGCGCAGGCGGATCGACGGACCGGCGAGATGATCGCCGGCGGAGCGCACCGGAGCGCCCGCCCCGAGCCCACGGCTGAACGCCGAGAGGTCGTCGTCGCCCCGGGCGGGGTCGCGACGGATGACACCGGTGCGGTCGATGGGACGTCCCTGCGGGGTCCAGATCGTCGCTGCCCGGGACACGAGGACGTCCATCACCACCTGCATCGACGCGTCGATGCCCTCCGCTCGCAGCGAGGTCACCGCCTTGTCGGCGATGCCGCACGGGACGATGTGGCCGAACATCTCCATGTCGGGCGCCACGTTGAGCGCGAACCCGTGCATCGACCGGCCCCTGGTGAGGCGCACGCCGATGGCGGCGATCTTGCGTGGTGCAGCCGAGCCGGGTGCCACCCACACGCCGGGGTACTGCTCGAGCCGACCGACATCGGGAAGGCCGAGGTCGACGAGCGTGTCGATCACCAGTTGTTCGACCGAACGCACATAGGCGACCGTGTCGGCCATCCCTCCCCCGCGTCGTCCGGCCACGTCCATGATGGGGTACCCGACGAGCTGACCGGGGCCGTGGTAGGTCACATCACCACCACGGTCGGTGCGCAGCAGCTCGGCACCCACCGACTGCGGATCCACCAGCACGTTCGCCGGGTCGGCACTGGCGCCCAGCGTGTAGACGTGCGGGTGCTCGAGCAGCAGCAGCCAGTCGTCTGTGCCGTGCTCGAAGAGCGCATGCTGGAGATCGGAGGCCTCCCCGTAGGGAACCTGTCCGAGCCAGCGCACCCGCAACGGGCGCGTCGGAGCCGGCGGAGCCGACCCGCCGGCGTCGACCATCGCTAGAGCTCCGCCTCCCAGTCGCGGGTCTCGAGGATCTCCTTCACCTCACGCAGGAACGCCGCTGCGTACGCACCGTCGAAGGCCCGGTGGTCCCAGGCCATGGCGAGGAGGCCCACCGAGTGGATGGCGATCGCCTCGGACCCGTCGGCCGAGGCCACCACCACGGGGCGGCGATGGACACCGTCGGTGCTGAGGATGGCGACCTGGGGCTGGTTGATGATGGGGAGCACGAGATGACTGCCGAAGGACCCCGAGTTGGACAGCGTGAACGTTCCCCCGGAGATGTCGTCGGCCGACAGGTGCTTCGAGCGGGCCCGGGCGGCGAGATCGTCGATGTCGCGGGCGATGGCTCGGAGTCGCTTGTCGTCGGCCTCATGGATCACCGGAGCGAGGAGCCCCTCGAAGTCGATGTCGACGGCGATGGAGAGGTTGACGTAGTTGTGCACGATGAGTTCGCCGTCGCCGACGGTGGCGTTGAGATGGGGGAAGCTGCGCAGCGCATCGACCACGGCCCGGGAGATGAAGGGCAGGTAGTTGAGCCCGAAACCCTCATCAGCCCGGAAGGAGTCGCGATGGGCGCGGCGGACCCGTTCCACGTTCTCGTAGTCGACCTCCACGACGGTGTAGGCGTGCGGTGAGACCTGCTTGGACATCACCATGTGATCGCCGGTGCGGCGACGGATGTTGTTGAGCGGCTCGACGGAGTCGCCGGTGCCCGACCGAGGGGTGGGCTGGGTGCGACGACCGGTGGAGGTCGATGCCGCCACGACCGGGGCCGGGGCACGGTTCGGGGCGACTGCACCGCCGCCGGGGGCGGTGACGCGGGCGCGGATCGCTGCCTCGACATCGTTGCGGGTGACCCGTCCACCGGGGCCGGTGCCGGCGATGGTCGAGGCGTCGAGGCCGTACTGGTTGACCAGCTGGCGCACGATCGGCGACTGCAGACGCCCATCGGAGGCCGAGGCAGCGGGGGCTGCGGCGGCGGGCGCCGCAGGAGCGGGAGCAGGAGCAGGAGCAGGCGCAGCGACGGGCGCAGGTGCAGGAGCAGCGGGGGCCGGAGCCGGTTCGGGCTCGGGCGCGGCGACCGGTTCCGGAGCTGCTGCCGGTTCGGGTGCCGCTGCGGGCGCCGGTGCGGACCCTGCGTCGCCGACGACGGCGATCACGGTGCCGACATCGACGGTGTCGCCCTCGGGGACGCGGATCTCGGTGAGCACACCGGACACCGGCGAGGGCACCTCGGAGTCGACCTTGTCGGTCGAGACCTCGAACAGCACCTCATCGGCGGCGACCGGGTCACCGATCTGCTTGAACCACTTCGTGATCGTTCCTTCGGTCACCGATTCCCCGAGTTGGGGGAGCTGGATCTCGGCCATGGTGAGGATTCCTCCGATGGGGGCTGTGGAGCAGGGAGCTGTCGGGACCGACAGTGGAGAGGGGGATCTGGGATGAGGCTACCGAAACGGGCGGCGCACTCCGTGGGTCAGTGCAGCGAGCGACCGGTGAGGGCCAGGACGCTCTCCCCGAAGAGTTCGCTGAGTGTCGGATGCGGCTGGATGAACTGCGCGACCTCATCCGCGTTGGCCTCCCAGTTGACGGCCAGGTAGGCCTGCCCGAGCTGCTCGGTGACCCAGGGGCCGACCATATGCACACCGAGGAGTCGACCCCCGGTGCCGTCGGGCCGCTTCTCGGCGATGATCTTGACCATGCCCTCGGGCTCGCCGAGGATCAGGGCGCGGCCGTTGCCCGAGTAGCGATGCTTGCTGACGATCACATCGAACCCGGCCTCCTTGGCCGATGCCTCGGTGTGACCCACGAAGCTCACCTCGGGGTGGCAGTAGATGCACCAGGGCACCTTGCCGTAGTCGATGGGATCAGGATCCTCGCCGAGGATGTCCTTGATGATGAGGATGCCCTCGGCGAATCCGATATGGGCCAGCGCCGGCGTGGCGATGAGATCGCCGATGGCGTAGACGCCCGGCTCGGCGGTGCGGCAATGGGCGTCGACCTCGACATGACCGCGATCGCTGATGGTGACCGCCGTCCCGGCGAGATCGAGGTTCTCCGACAGCGGCCGTCGACCGACCGAGACCACGACGGTCTCGACCTCGATCGATTCGCCGTCGCCGAACTGCACGACCGTGCCGTCGGCGGTCGGGGCATGACCGTTGACCGTGACGCCGGTGCGCACCTCGATGCCGCGATCCTTGAAGGACTTGAGCACGATCTTGGTGATGTCCTCGTCGCAACCCGGAAGGATCTTCGGGAGCCCCTCGAGGATGGTGACCTCGGTGCCGAGGTCCGACATCATCGATGCGAACTCACAGCCGATGGCGCCGCCGCCGATGACGACGGCGCTGGCCGGCAGAGTCTGCAGCGACAGCACCTCATCGGAGGTGACCACCCGGGTGCCATCGACCTCGAAACCGGGGATGGTGCGCGGGACCGATCCCGAGGCCAGCACGATATGGGTGCCGGTGAGTTCGACATCGCCCGATGACCCGCCGGAGACCTTCACGAGATGATCGGCACCGAGTGTCCCGATGCCGTCGAAGACGGTGACCTTGCGGCGCTTGAGCATGCCGCTGAGACCACCATGGAGCATGTCGATCACGCTCTGCTTGCGGGTCTGGGTGACACCGAAGTCGAGCGTGGGTTCCGATGTGGTGAGCCCGAACTGCGCCGCCGATTCGATTGCCCGACGGACCGAGGCGGTCTCGAGGAGCTCCTTGGCCGGCACACACCCCACATGGAGGCAGGTGCCGCCGACCTTGGCCTTCTCGATGAGCGCGATCCTGAGCCCCGCCGAGGCGCCGTAGAGCGCCGCTCCGTACCCCGCGGGACCACCACCGATGATGACGACATCGAACTGCTCGGCCACCTGGCCACCTCCGTGAGAGAGAACCTCGTGAGCCTACCCACCGCCCGAGGGTCGCCTGTCAGTGACCGACGACACCCGATACCGCAGCCCCGGCCCCGCCCGGGACAGGCGACCGGCCGTGGTGGAGGCGGTTCACTGCTGCTGCTGACGCTCGTGCAGGAGCCGGCCCGGCGGTTGATGGGTCGTGATCTCCGCCATCGGGAGGCGGCGGATCTCCACATCGGGGATCACCGAGGCCCCGGCCTCACCCGAGAACACCCCGCGCAGCGGTTGCACGTCCTCGTAGTCGCGACCATGGCCGATCTTCACATGGCGCTGCCCGACCGCCGACTGGTTCGTCGGATCGAGCGCGAACCACCCGAACCCGGGCACTGCAGCCTCGAACCACGCATGGGTCTGCACCCGGACGGCGTCATCACCGGCATCGATGGCCGGTTCGGTGTCGAGGATGGTCTCGTCTCGTGTGAACAGATAGCCCGACACATAGCGGGCGGGGATGCCCTGACTGCGGCAGAACGACACCGCCAGATGCGCGAAGTCCTGACAGACACCGTGCCCGTGGGCCAGCACCTCGTCCACCGGCACACCCACGGAGGTGACGCCCCGTTCGTAGCGCAGTGAGGCGCCGACGAGCCGATGGAGCGCGAGCACCCAGCCCACGACATCGGGTCCGGCGGCCACCGTCTGCTCGGCGGCCCGGCGGGTGATCTCCACCCCCCAGTCGGCATGCGGGGTGCGTTCGAGATACTCGGCGTGCTCATCGAGGAATCCGGGATCGGTGAGCAGTTCCGGACGGCTCAGCCCCATTGGCAGCGGTCGTTCACGGGTGTCGACGGTGGCCTCGGCCAGGACCTCGAGGGAGTCATGGGGCGCTCGCGTGCCGAAGGCGTCGACCCGGGTGCCCCAGTAATCGGTGTACGACGCCACCTTTGCGGAGGGCGCACAGGTGACCCGGTAGCTCACCAGCTGCTGGAACTCATCGGTGCAGGGGCAGGCCCGCAGCTCGTTCTGCGATTCGCGCACGAAGCCGTCGTAGGTGAACGAGCTGCGGTAGCGGATGTCGAGTCTCATGGCCGTCCCTCCCCCGGGAACACCTGCAGGGTGTGGAGGTCGAAGTCGTGGGCACTGGTGAAGTACTGCGCCGCCACCGCGGCGCTCACTCCCCGGATGGCCGATTCGAACCGGAACAGCTCGTTCTCGAGGTCGCCGTCCATGATCTCGCGGATGTCGGCGAACTCGAGCTCGGCCCTGAGGCGGCCGACGAGTCGAAGCGGGAGACCCGGGCCGGCATCGCCCTGCAGCATGCGCAGGCTGTCCTCGGCGGTGCGCACCGCGTAGAAGACGCTGCGCGGGAACGTGCGTGACAGCAGCAGGAACGACACCACATCGAGGGGATCCATCGACGTGCGATGGGCCCGCCGATAGGCCTCGAGCGCCGATGCCGACCGCAGGGTGCCCACCCATTCATGGAAGCCCGATGCCTCGAGGTACTGCTGACGCACCCGGAGCAACCTCGACGACCATTCCGCCCGTTCGAGGTTCCAGCCGAGCTTGAGGAACCGCCAGCCCTCATCACGGGCGAGGGTCTCGGTGGCGACGCCGGCCACTGTCTGGCACTGCTGACGCACGAATCCGTAGAGCTCATGGGGCTGCTGTTCGACCTCGTTGCGCAGATTGCGGGAACGCATGGTGAGACAGAACGAGTTGAGGGTCTCCCACACCTCGGTCGACAGCGACTCGCGGACGGTCCGTGCGTTCTCGCGGGCCGCACCGATCGCCGAGAGGATGGAACCGGGGTTGTCCTCATCGTCCACGAGGAACGCCGAGACCGCCGCACCGGTGACCGGGGAACGACTCTCGGTGTACGCCTCGTCGAGTCCCACCGCATGGAGCACGCCCCGCCATGCGGTGCGCTCCTCGGCGACGGTGGCCTCGAGGAGCCCGTGGTAGGTGACATCGAGCAGACGGGCGGTGTCCTCCGCCCGTTCGAGATAGCGCCCCATCCAGAAGAGATTCTCAGCATCGCGGGCGAGCATCAGGCCGTGACCTCCACATCACCGGTGACCTCGAGCATCGGTGTGGCGTTCGGGCTCGGGTCCTCGTCCTGGATCGGATCGGGAGCAAGCACCCAGGTGTCCTTGGAACCGCCGCCCTGCGAGGAGTTGACCACGAGTGAACCCTTCCGCATCGCCACACGGGTGAGGCCGCCGGGGATGACCTCGACGGTGTCGCTCGTGAGCACGAACGGACGGAGGTCGATGTGCCGACCCTCGAGATGATCATCGACGAGTGTTGGATGCCTCGAAAGAGACACCACCTCCTGGGCGATCCAGTTGCGCGGGTCGGCGCAGATATCAGCCCGACACTTGTCGAGTTCCTCCTCGGTGGCACTGGGACCGATCGTGATCCCATACCCCCCGGCCTCGGCCACAGGCTTTATGACCAGGCGGTCGAGGTTGGCGAGCACGAAGTCGCGCTGCTCCTGCTCCCACAGCAGATAGGTGTCCACGTTCGGCAGGATCGGGCGCTCCCCGAGGTAGTACTCGATCATCTGCGGCACATACGCGTAGACCGCCTTGTCGTCGGCCACGCCGTTTCCGACGGCGTTGGAGATCGTGACGTTGCCAGCACGAGCCGCAGCCATCAGACCGGGGACCCCGAGCGAGGAATCAGGCCGGAAGGTCACCGGATCGAGGAATGCATCATCCACCCGTCGGTAGACGACATCGACCCGCTTGAGCCCGCGGGTGGTGCGCATGTAGAGCACATGGTCATCGACGACGAGGTCGCGACCCTCGACCAGTTCGACACCCATGTGAGCGGCGAGGAACACATGCTCGAAATAGGCGGAGTTGAACACGCCCGGGGTGAGCACGACGACGGTGGGAGTGTCACCGGCCGCCGGCGGGGCGACACGGCTGAGGGCGCCGAGCAGGGATCTCCCGTAATGGTCGACGGGACGCACCGGCGCATCGGTGAACACGTTGGGCAGCAGACGGGTCATCGCCACCCGGTTCTCGACGACATAGGAGATCCCGCTCGGGCTGCGGAGGTTGTCCTCGAGGACGCAGAACTCCCCGTTCCCGTCACGGACGAGATCGATCCCGGCCACCAGACAGCGGGCTCCCAGTGGGACCGGGACACCGAAGGCCTCACGGGAGAACCCGTCGGAGGAGGTCACGAGCCACCACGGGATGATGCCGTCATGGATGGCGGCCCGCTCGCCGACGTAGAGGTCGTCGAGGAACCGGTTCAATGCGGTGACCCGCTGCTCGAGTCCGGCTTCGATCACCTTCCACTCCGCTGCGGTGATCACACGCGGGAGCAGATCCATCGGGAACGTGCGCTCGATCCCCTCGTCCTCCTCGTACACGGTGAACGTGATGCCCTGGCTGCGGAAGGCCGCATCCCTCCGACGCTCCCGTCTGGCGAGATCATCAGCGGTGAAATGTCGCAGGCGATCGAGGAGTCCGACGTAATGCTCACGCACCTCTCCTGACGGGGTGAACACCTCGTCGAAGAAGCTCTCGGGGTCGTACTCGTCGAACAGTTCTCCGGCCACGACTGGAAAGGTAGGGCAAAGATTCAGCGAATTCTTGAGGGTTCAGCCCACTTCACAGACCGTTCACAACCACGAAACGACCCGAAACAGACTCAGCGGGTGGCCATGAACAACTGCGCCGATCCGGCGATCAGGATGGCCAGCCCACAGGCGAGGGCGAGGAGGATCAACTTGCGGGTGCTCACGGAGTCGAGCGTAGCCCCGACCCGGATTTCCTCCGCAGACGGGCATAGGACGGGCTCCGGCGGTGTTCTCTCCTCGGCACCGATCGATCAGGAGAACCCCCCGATGTCCGACACCCCCGCCGACGGGAACCACGAACAGGCCCCCCAGACCCCCGCCGATGGCCAGCAGGCACGTCCCGGCAGGCGCATCGCCATCACCGGCGCCTCCGGCCTGATCGGATCGGCGCTCGCCGCATCCCTGCGCACCGCGGGAGACACCGTGATCCCCCTCGTGCGTCGGCCCGTCCGCGACGGCGAGCCCGCCGTCCAGTGGGACCCCGCTGCGGGGACCATCGACGCCGCCGCCCTCGAGGGTGTCGACGCCGTCGTCCACCTCGCCGGAGCCGGCATCGGCGACCATCGGTGGAACGACGCCTACAAGCGCGAGGTGCTCGAGAGCCGCACGAAGGGCACCGAGCTCCTCGCCCGCACGCTCGCCGGTCTCGAATCCCCGCCTGCGGCACTGGTGAGCGGCAGCGCCATCGGCATCTACGGAGACACCGGCGACACCGCCGTCGACGAATCCGCACCGCATGCCCGGGACTTCCTCGCCTCGGTGTGCACGCAATGGGAAGCCGCTGCTGCACCCGCCGTCGATGCGGGCATCCGAACCACGTTCCTGCGCACCGGGATCGTGCTCTCACCCGATGGCGGCGCCCTCGCCAAACTGCTGCCGCTGTTCCGTCTCGGCGCGGGCGGCAGGATGGGCTCGGGCCGTCAGTGGTGGAGCTGGATCAGCCTCGCCGACGAGATCGCCGTCATCAGCTGGTTGCTCGACAACGAGGTGAGCGGTCCGGTGAACGCCACCGCACCCGAACCGGTCACCAACGCCGAGATGACCAAGGTGCTCGGGTCGGTCCTCCATCGGCCCACGCTCGTGCCGGTGCCATCGTTCGGACCGAAGATCCTGCTCGGTGGCGAACTCGCCCAGGCGCTGCTGTTCACCAGCCAGCGGGTGATGCCGAAGGTGCTCACCGACCATGGATTCATCTTCGCCAACCCGACGCTGGAGTCCGCCCTGCGGGCCATGCTCGGCCGACCTGCCGCCGCCTGAGAGACTCGACCCATGGCATCCGCGTATCCCGTCAAGCAGGTCTCGGTCACCCGGTTCATCGCAGCACCGCCGGAGGCGATCTTCGATGTGCTGGCTGATCCGGCCAAGCATCCCATCATCGACGGCTCGGGCAGCCTCAAGAAGGTCAAGGGCAACCCGGGCCGGCTGGAACTCGGCTCACGGTTCTCGATGGGGATGAAGATCATCTTCAACTACTCGATCAAGAACACGGTCGTGGAGTTCGAGGAGGGTCGGCGGATCGCCTGGCGACACTTCGGGCGCCATATCTGGCGCTACACGCTCGAACCGGTCGACGGTGGCACCGAGGTCACCGAGACCTTCGACTGGGCGCCGGCGATCTCCACCGGCATGATCGAGCGACAGGGCTATCCGACCAAGCATCCGACCGACATGGCGAAGACCCTCGAGCGGCTCGACACCTACGTCACCACCGGCGAGGTCCCGACCGCTCCGTGATCCTCGCACGATGATCGGAAGCGCACACCGGGCCCTCCGTCCGCTGGGATGGGACGAGGACTGGGAGACCACGCTGGCGTCCGTCGACCCGGCCGCCATCCCCGGGCGCGTGCTGCTCCATCACGGTGTGGGTCTCGTCGTGGCGCTGCCCGGGTCGGTGGCGAGCATCATGCTCACCCAGCGACTCCACCCGGCTCCCGCGGTCGGCGACTGGATCGCCGTCGTCGACGATGAGGCGGTGGCCGTCCTCCCCCGCCGTTCCCTGCTGCGTCGGCGCAACGCCCACGGTGACGGGGAGCAGCAGTTGGCCGCCAACATCGATGTGGTGCTGCTCGTCTGCGGTCTCGATCGACCGGTGAAGGATGGACGCATCCAGCGCGGCACGGCCATCGCACACGATGCCGGTGCTCGTCCCGTCGTCGTGCTCACAAAGGCGTCCCGCGACGCCGAGGGGATCGCCGATGCCGCCGCTGCGGCCGCCGAGGTGCGTCAGGCCCATCCCGGGATCGAGGTGGTCATCACCTCGGTCAAGGAGGGCGAGGGGCTCGAGGACCTCCGTCGCATCATCGGGGATCGCACCGTGACACTGCTCGGCGAATCGGGCGCCGGGAAGTCCAGCATCGTCAATGCATTGCTCGGCTCCGAGGTGGCGGCCACGGGGGACGTGCGAGAGGGCGATGCCAAGGGTCGACACACCACCACGAGCCGTGAGCTCCATCTGCTCCCCGAGGGCGGCGTGCTCATCGACACGCCGGGGATCCGGGCCGTGGGACTCGTCACTGACACCGATGCCGTCGCCGAGACCTTCACCGATGTCGACGAGCTGGCCGAGACCTGCCGGTTCGCCGACTGCCAGCACGCCGGTCAGCCCGGCTGCGCGATCGCCGCTGCGCTCGACGCCGGTGAGATCACCTCGGACCGGTTGGAGGCCTGGCGAGGGCTGCGGGATGAGGCAGCCGGGTCCTCGGCTAGTCGGCCCCGATGGACGCCACCACCGACACGAGCTCGTCGACGGGCCTGAACATCAATCCTGCGGTCGATCGATGTGCCCAGCGCACGATCCCGGAGCCATCCAGCACGACGACGGAACGACGGTAGAACCCCATCGGGCCGAGCACGCCGTACTCCCCTCCCACTGCCCGATCGAGGTCGGAAAGCAGGGGGAAGGCGAAGCCGCCGTTGAGTCGGGCGAAGGCCTCATGGGACTCCACCGTCTGCGGGCTGATGGCGAGCACCGCAGCGTCGACGGCGTCGAACGCCGCGAAATCATCGGTGTAGCTGCGCAGCTGCACGGTGCACACCGGGGAGTTGTCGGCGGGATAGAAGACCAGCACCGTCGGCCTTCCCGCGGTGTCGGCGAGCGCCACCCGGCGACGCTCGAAGGTGGTCCCGTCGATCCCGTCGAGACTGAACGCGGGAGCGACATCACCCCGTCCGATCACCGTGGAACGCACCCACCCACGGTCGGCACTAGGAGATGCCGAGCGCCGTGTTGACGCGACGCACTGCGTCGGCGACCGACTGTGCCGCCGCGTTGAACTCGGCGACCGGCGGCCGATCGCCCGTGGCGAACCGGGCCACGAGCGGTTCGAGGGTCGCCTGCGCCGCCACGAGCTGCGCGAGATCGGCCTTCACATCTGCGGGGCAGTCGAGCACCGAGACCGTGCTGTCGAAGGTCTTCATGGCGTCGACATAGTTCGCGGCGAATCCCGCGAACTGCTCGTTCATCTGCCCGTTCTGCGCGGCCTGTGAGAAGTACCGGGCCACGCCGTTCAGCTTGGCGGCGGCAGCCTGGTACTCGAACCGGCAGGAGCTGGTGGCGGCAGCTGCAGTGGTGGTGGTGCTCGCGGCGGTCGAGGAGGACCCCGAGCAGCCAGCCACGGCGACCACCATCAGCAGCAGGACGAGGATGCCCGCACCAGCGGCGCGGCGCAGCGATGGCACCACTCAGAGCTCCAGGTCCTGCATCAGCTCATCGGCGATGTCGAAGTTGGAGTAGACGTCCTGGATGTCGTCGTTGTCCTCGAGCGCATCGATGAGACGAAGCACAGACTTCGCAGCCTCTGCGGTCTCGAGCGCCACCGACAGGTTGGCCACCATCGTGGAGTCGGCGGACTCGTAGGCGATCCCGGCATCGTCGAGCGCCGCTCGGACCGCAGCGAGATCGGTGGGAGCGCAGGTGAGACTCCAGGTGTCGCCCTCATCGGCGAGGTCCTCGAGGCCGGCATCGAGCGCCGCCATCATGATCTCGTCCTCGTCGATGGATCGGGGAAGCGTGATGATCCCCTTCCGCTCGAACTGCCAGGCGACGGCGCCGGGCTCGGCGATCGAGCCACCGTTCTTCTTCAGGATGGATCGGACATCGCCACCGGTGCGATTGCGGTTGTCGGTGAGCACATCGATGAGGATGGCCACGCCGTTGGGCGCATACCCCTCGTAGGTGATCTGCTCGTACTGGACACCCTCGAGCTCGCCGGTGCCACGCTTGATCGCACGCTCGATGGTGTCGATCGGGACCGAGTTGTCACGGGCCTTCTGGAACATCGTGCGCAGCGCCGGGTTCATGGCCGGATCGCCGCCGCCCTCGCGGGCCGCGACCTCCACCTGGCGGATGAGTTTGGCGAACACCTTGGCGCGCTTCTGATCAGCGGCGCCCTTCTTGTGCTTGATGGTCGCCCATTTGGAATGCCCGGACATCTCGGTCTCCTGTTCAGAACTTCGGGTCCCCGCCGATCGAGCGATCGGGGAAGAGGACGGGGATCATGCTGCCACGCCGGCGAGGAACAACTGGTGCACACGCAGGTCGTCGGCGAGTTCGGGATGGAACGAGGTGACGATCACGCCACCCTGTCGACAGGCGACGGGGCGCCCGTCATCGATCGTGGCGAGCACCTCGACCTCGGGGCCGGTGCGCTCGACGACGGGGGCCCGGATGAACACGGCATGGATCGGCGCCTCACCGATCGCTGCGAGTTCGAGGTCGGTCTCGAAGGAATCGTTCTGTCGACCGAAGGCGTTGCGGCGGACGTCGATGTCGATGGCCGAGAAGGACTGCTGATCGGGACGACCGTCGAGGACCCCGGTGGCGAGCAGGATCATGCCGGCGCAGGTACCCAGGGCAGGCATCCCCACATGCAGGCGAGCCCGGAGCGGCTCGAGGAGCCCGTTGATGACGAGCAGCTTCGACATCGCCGAGGACTCACCACCGGGCAGGATCAGGGCATCGACGGTGTCGAGCTGGGCCGGGGTGCGCACCAGCACCGCCTCGAGACCGAGACGGGAGAGCGCGATGGCGTGGAGATCAACCGCACCCTGCAGGGCGAGGATGCCGATCGCCGGGGGCACCTGGGGGCTCCGATGGCTGCATGGTCAGTGGTGTCGGTGCTCGGCGGGGCCGATCACCAGCCGCGTTCGGCGAGCTTGGTGTCGAGGGAGCCGATCTCGAGGCCGGGCATGGCGTCGCCCAGCCCGCGGCTGACCTTGGCGAGGATGTCGGCGTCGGTGTAGTTCGCCGTGGCCTCGACGATGGCGCGGGCCATGCGGGAGGGGTCCTCGCTCTTGAAGATGCCCGATCCCACGAACACCGCCTGCGCACCGAGCTGCATCACGAGAGCGGCATCGGCCGGGGTGGCGATGCCACCGGCGCAGAACATCGGGACCGGGAGCGTGCCGGTGCGAGCGATCTCCTGCACCAGCGGGAGCGGTGCCTGGAGACGCTTGGCCCAGTCGAACAGCTCGGCGGAATCAGCGGTGCCGATCCGACGGATGTCGCCGAGGATGCTGCGGAGATGACGCACGGCCTCGACCACGTTGCCGGTGCCGGCCTCGCCCTTCGAGCGGATCATGCAGGCACCTTCGGAGATGCGGCGGAGCGCCTCGCCCAGATTGGTGGCACCGCACACGAATGGTGTGGTGAACGCCCACTTGTCAATGTGATGCGCCTCGTCGGCCGGGGTCAGGACCTCGGATTCATCGATGTAATCCACACCGAGTGACTGGAGGATCTGGGCCTCGGCGAAGTGGCCGATACGGGCCTTCGCCATGACCGGGATGGTGGTGACGGCCTTGATGCCCTCGATCATCTCGGGATCGCTCATACGGGCCACGCCACCGTCACGACGGATGTCGGAGGGAACACGCTCCAGCGCCATGACCGCGATGGCGCCGGCATCCTCGGCGATACGGGCCTGCTCGGGGTCGACGACGTCCATGATGACGCCGCCCTTCAGCATGTCGGCGAGGCCGCGCTTGACGAGCTGCGTGCCGGTCTCGCGGGAGGTGGTTGCGTCGGAGAGCTGTTCGGACATGGCGTGAGTCTACGGGGCGGTCCGAGAGGAATCCCAAGTGGAGGACCCTCTCGCCGAGGAGGGGTCGGTGCCGGTGTCCGGCTCAGCGAGCGGCGGCCCGGAGCTGATCGGTGACCGTGACATCCGCGTCGCCGTAGGTGGTGACGGTGGACCCGGTCCGGGGCAGCTCGACCCATGTGCGTCCGGGGGTGAGGGCGATGACCGACCCACCGGCGTCGCGCAGCACGGCGGGAGATGCGGCGTCAGGGCGGGACCAGGTGGCTTCGATGGCGCGGCCGGCGGTGTAGACGATCGCCCGGCCGGACCCCACGGTGAGGGCCATCGGCGACCTGCTGTCGGAGGGGCTCTGGCCATACTCGGTGAACATCACGACGACATTGGCCGGGGCGACCTGCCCGCCGGCTCGATCCATGGTGGCGCTGTCGCCGCGCCCGTGTGTCGAGTCGATCTGGAACCGCCGCCAGCCGCCGAGTGAGGCGTCCCAGAGGTGGTCGATGACCGTGCCGCCGCCGAAATCCACCGAGAACCCGGTGGCCGCGATGCCGCCGACCGCGGCGTCGGCCGACCGATAGGTGAACAACGGCGCCGGCGCCCCCTGCCCGGCGGGCGCCTTCAGCTCGAGCAGCTTCGGGAGATTCACGTAGAGGTTGTGCGGGGCCACCCGATCGGTGGAGCGGAAGTAGGCATCGAAGGCGGCGCTGTAGGACGCATCGGTGAGGAGTCCCTTTCGAGCAGCGGCGGCCACCTCGGCCTCCACCCCCGGGTTGCCACCGGACCAGGCGAACAGCGGCCGGGAGAGATCGCTCACCAGATCGATGTCGCTCGAGCGGGCCGAGCGCACCGGACCGACCGGTTCGGGCAGCTCGGAGTGGAACACGAGCGCGAAGCGGGTGATGCCCTCGACGAGGAGTTCGTAGACGACATCGGCCCGCTGGATGCCGGTCTGCGGGCGGGCGTCGGGACTGTTGTCCATCTTGACCACAATGGCCGGATGATCCCCCCGGGTGGCCGCATCGGCGGCGGGCAGACCGGTGAGCGGGAAGGTGGGCAGCGCCACAGTCGTCGAGGTGGAGCTGTCGGCGGGCGAGGCGTTCTTCTTCGAACCGCCACAGCTGGAGAGCAGGAGCGCCGGGACGGCGACCGCCATGAGCAGCAGCGACAGGAGCCGACGGTTCATGGCGTCTCCCGGATCAGAGGAGTCGGAGCGCTTCGATGCGCAGGTGGAGGGAGGGACGCTCGGCGACCGCACGACCCTGCGCACCGGTGGCGGCCATCCAGAGGTGGTCGGTGGAGGGGTCAGGACGCTGGAGCGTGGTGCCCACCCTCTCGCAGATCTCCAGCGCGGCGATCAGCCCCGGCGGGTAGCGGGTGAGCGCCACACCGGCCTGGTCGAGCAGGAGATCGCGGTCGGGGTCGGTGACATAGGCGGCCCCGGCCGCGACGAGACCGGCGAACGGACGTGCGGCAAGACCGGCGGCTCCCCCGGCGTCGAGCGCCGAGGAGGGTCGACCCACGGAGCGGACGGCCAATGTGCCGGCGGGGAGATCGCCCTGACGGATCTCGGCGATGCCGCGGCCGATGATCGCTTCGAGCTGGATGCGATCGAGAGCCTGGAGCAGACCGGTGGTGACCACGAGCGCGGACTGCTGCGGGGTCATCCCGACCACGAGCATGTTCGCCGCCGGATCGTCCACGAGACGCAGCGCAGGGATGGGCACACCGCGCTGGGCGGCGAGTCCCTCGGCGAGGTTGGTCAGACGCGCCTCGAGGGGCCCCGACACCGCCTCGGCACCGATCCTCGACAGGACCTCGGCCTCGATGCCGTGTCCGAGACGACGCACGCGAACGACAGCCACCACGGCGGTGCCGATGATCCCCACCAGCAGGCCGAGGAGACCGAGCGCCAGCAGCAGGAGGGCACTGACGACGATGCCGGCGGCCACCACCGGGATGACCGTGGCCATCTGGAGGGGTCGGATGGGCTTCGGTGCCGTCTCGACGATGGTGGTCACTCGGGAACCTCAGTGGGGCGCATGATACGGAGATCCTACCGGCGACGGAGGACCTGCTCGTAGAGCCCCTCGTAGCGCTGGGCCAACTGGGCCATCGAGAAGCTGGCCGCTCGCTCGGTGCCCGACTCGATCAGATCCCGGCGCAGCGGGGGATTCTGCAGCACCCGTCGCAGTGCAGCAGCGAGGGCCGATGCATCACCGGGCTCGACGAGCAGGGCGTCGAGATCGGCGCGGGCCACGTTGGCGTATCCCGGTAACGAGGTGGCGACCACGGCGGTCCGGGCCGCCATCGCCTCGAGGAGCACCACACCGAACGACTCGCCGCGCAACGACGGGGCACAGAACACCGTGGCGGCCCGCAGACGTCGGACCTTCTCCTGTTCGGAGAGCCGGCCGAGCCATTCGATGCGCACATCACCCGCCACTCGTCGTCGCAGTTCCTCGGTCTCGGGACCATCACCGGCGACCCAGAGTCGCACCTCCGACGGCAGCTCCCCCATGGCCTCGAGGAGCACGGCGAGCCCCTTGCGGGGTTCATGACGACCGAGGAACAGCACCGTGGGGGCCTCGGCGGGAGGGACCGGATCGCCCTCATAGGCCCGCAGATCCACGCCGTTGAAGAGCAGTTCGTAGTCCCCGCCGACCGCGGCGCGCGCCATCTCACGGGCATCGGCCGACACCGCACAGCGCAGATCGAGTTTCCCGGCGAGCCATCGGACGATGGGGTTGAGCCAGCGATAGCCGGCGCTCTCCCCCGCCGCATGGAAGGTGCCGACGAGGGGCTGGGACTTGAACAGCAGCGCGGTCTGGGTGACCCCGGGAGCGAGGGGCTCATGGAGGTTCACGATGTCGAACCGCTCGTCGCGCAGCGCCCGGATCGTGCGCAGCTGTGCCGATGGATCGGGGGCGATCGGCGCCATCGAGCCGTTGGCGGCGGTGGGCAGGCTGTCGCCGAGCGGCGTGACCCCCGCATCGGGAGGGGGTCCGTCGCAGGGACCGAGCACCCGGACGTCATGACCGCGGGCCCGGAGCGCATGGGCGAGGCCGAGCACCTGGCCCTGCACCCCACCGGGCAGGGTGAGGCTGTAGGGACACACGAGTCCGATGCGCATCTCACGCCTCCCGTCGGGAGGCGGGTCCGGCGGCCGGGCGCGGATGGGGCTTGCCGATCGCTTCGAGCAGGTCGTAGTCACTCGGCCAGTTGGGCTGCTGGAGATGCCACTGCTCGGGGGCATGGGCGATCAGTCCCTCGAGCCGCTCCACCATGTCGTGGGTGACCCGATCCACATCGGCGCGGAGTCGACCGCGCCGTTCGGTGTCGAGCGGCGCCTGCACGATCGCCCGGTGCCCGTGCGCCCCCTCGAAGTACACGGCGGCCGTGAGCAGCGGGGCGCCGGATCGCAGCGCCAGCATCGCGGGGCCGGCGGGGATCGAGGTGCGTTCCCCGAACATGTCGAGTTCGATGCCGTCGCCGGTGATGTCACGATCGGCCAGCAGACAGATCACATGGTTGTGGGCGAGCGCCCGGAGGATCTCGGTGCCCGAGGACGGACCGAGCGGCACGATGTTGATGCCGAGCTCGCGCCGGAACGAGGCGAAGAACTCGAACAGCGCCGGCGGCTCGACCGCCTCGACGACGACAGTGACCTCGTAGCCGTGCACCGAGGTGAGCCAGAACCCCGCCCAGTCCCAACCGCCGAGATGCGGCATGGTGACGATCACGCCGGTACCGGCGGCGATCGCATCGCTGATGTGGTGGAAGTCCTGCACCACGAACCCGGCGTCGACCTGCTCGGTCGACATGTCGGGGAGCCGGAAGGATTCGACCCAGTACCGGGCGTAGCTCTCGAAGGTGGCATCGACCGCCCGGCGCAGGGCACGACCCTCGAGCTCGGGCCGGACACGCCGGAGATGGCGGGCCACGATCATGCGCCGCTCCCGCGACACACGGGCCGCGGTGCGACTCAGGAACCGCGCCATGCCATCAGCGAGTGGGAGCGGCAACGATCGCGAGACGAAGGCTCCGGCCCGGTAGGCCGCGGTGACGACATCGAGAGCCATACGGCCCTATCGACGGCGGCGTGACTGCAGGTTCTGTCGCCAGGCGGTGGAGGTCGCACGAGCGGCCCGACGGCGGGGCGCCCGACGGGTGGAGGCGACCGCAGGTCGTTCCATGGACGCCTGACGCCACACCTTGACGAATCGCTGGACCGCGGTGACGGCGGTGAGGACGAGCATGATCCACAGGATCGGGACGAGGAGTGCCTGGAACAGCAGGCCGAGCCCGAGCAGGATGATCCGCTCGGCGCGCTCCATCACGCCGCCCTTGGCGTTGTATCCGAGCGCTTCGGCCTTGGCCCGCTCGTAGGAGATGATCAGCGAGGCCCCGAGCACCGCCATCGGCAGCAACGGGAGCAGACCCGGATCGGTGGAGGCGAGATGCCACGCGACACCGAGGAGCAGGAAGGTGTCGGAGATCCGGTCAGCGACGGAGTCGAAGAACGCACCGCGAGGGCCGGCGGTGCCGGCAGCCTTGGCGACCGCGCCGTCGAGGGCGTCGGGCAGACCGGTGAGCACCAGCAGAAGCAGACCGAGCGAGAGATGCCCACTGGCGATGGCGACACCCGAGGCTGCGGCCATGACCACACCGGCCCCGGTGAGGACATCGGCGTTGACGCCGGCGCGTCGGAGCTTGACGCCGACCGGCTTCAGACCTCGTTCGATGCTTGTCTTCCATCGACCGTCGAGCATGGGGTTCTCCTCTGCCGACCCGAACTGCTCGGGTGGCACATGTGGTGGCCATCACCAGACCAGACAACGGTAGCAGTCGTGTCGCGCCGCACTCCGGACTCCCCCGGGTTCGGGCCCATCGAACCGGTACCGTGGGGATGTGACCAACGATCCCTCCTCGATCGCCCCGACCGACGCCGCGATCGCACTCCGATCCTTCCCCCGCCGCTACCGGGCGCTGCTGCTCCCCGTCGTCGATCCGGTTGTGGAGGCGCGTGCGCAGCAGGTCGGCCCCGAGGGGGTCTCGGCCCTCGAACTGGCCGCTGACACGGTGCGGACCTGGCTCATCCAGCGCGAGGCGCTGCGCCAGACCCAGGTCAACGACCTCCCGCTGTTCCATCCCGCCGTCATCGATCCCGCCCAGCGCAACTGGCACAACCCGGTGGTCGAGACCTGCGACGCCGTGCTCGAGCAGCTCACCGACCTGGCCGGCGAGTTCGCCGACGACCTCGGCGCCATCCACGGAGATCAGTGGTACCGCAGCGGGACAGCAGCCGGTGCCGGATCGGTGACAGCACTGCAGCTCCTCGATGCCGCTGTCACCGTGGGCTCGGAGAACCTCAGACGGATCGAACGCACCCTGGCCTCGATCAGGAGTTGAGCGCGGCCCAATCCTCGGGGTTGTCCTCGACGAACCATTCGACGACGGCACCGTCGACGCCATCGACGAGCACGAGTCCGCGCTTCTCCGGTGGTTCGTCAGCTGAGTAGACGAGCACCCGCCAGGTGGGTCGGCTCAGGAGTCCGCGCCAGCCCATCTGGGCCGAGGCATGACCGACGGGGAAACCGACCTGCCGGGTGGCCGCCACCAGCGCATCGGACTCGTCGATCGCCAGGTTCCATCCGGCGAT
>CANFHM010000024.1 GCA_947446975.1 Microthrixaceae bacterium | reverse complement strand
GTGGTGAACGGTCCGGGTGAGGCCCGTGAGGCCGATCTCGGCATCGCCGCCGGTCGGAAGCGGGGCCATCTGTTCGTCAAGGGCGAGGTCGTCAAGGTCGTCCCCGAGGACGGCATGGTCGAGGCGCTCGTGGAATGGGCGCAGATCATCGCCGACGGGGGAGTGGAGGAGGCCCTGCGTCGCAAGGACGACTCCGCCGCCGCCGAGGCCGAGGCCGATCGCGCCGAACTGCTCGACGAGAAGGGCACCGACGCCAACCACGCCACCGAGCGCATCGAGACCATCCGACGGATGCGCTGAGCCGGGTCGCCGGCTCCGGCACCGGGGCGCGGCGGCCGCAGTCGTCCCGAGTGGGGTGACCTAGCATCGGCGGCCATGGCCAAGCCTCCCGTTCTCACCCCGCAGTCCGAAGATTTCCCGCGCTGGTACCAGGACATCATCGCCAAGGCCGAGATGGCCGACAACGGTCCGGTGCGCGGCACCATGGTCATCCGCCCCTACGGCTACTCGATCTGGGAGCAGATGCAGGCTGAGGTCGATCGCCGCATCAAGGCCGCCGGCGCGAAGAACGCGTACTTCCCGCTGTTCATCCCGGAGAGCTATCTCACCCGCGAGGCCGAGCATGTCGAGGGGTTCAGCCCCGAACTCGCGGTTGTCACCGTGGCCGGTGGCAAGGAGCTCGAGGAACCGGTCGTGGTGCGACCCACCTCCGAGACCGTCATCGGTGAGTTCATGGCGAAGTGGGTGCAGAGCTACCGCGATCTGCCGCTGCTGCTCAACCAGTGGGCCAACGTGGTGCGCTGGGAGCTGCGTCCACGGGTGTTCCTGCGCACCAGCGAGTTCCTGTGGCAGGAGGGCCACACCGCCCATGTGAGCGAGGCCGATGGTCGGGCCTACGCCGTGCGCATCCTCCACGAGGTCTACGAATCGTTCATGCGTGATGTGCTCGCCATGCCGGTCGTGGTCGGGCGCAAGACCGCCAAGGAGCGCTTCGCCGGCGCCACCAACACCATGACCTGCGAGGCCATGATGGGCGACGGGAAGGCGCTGCAGATGGGCACCAGCCATGAGCTGGGCCAGAACTTCGCGAAGGCCTTCGACATCGGCTTCCAGAGCTCCGAGGGTCAGCAGGAACTGGCCTGGACCACCTCCTGGGGTGTGTCCACCCGCATGGTGGGCGGTCTCATCATGTGCCACGGCGATGATGCCGGTCTGCGCATCCCGCCCCGACTCGCACCGGTGCAGGTCGTCGTCATGGCGGTCCGCGAGGACGACGCCGTGATCGAACGGTGTCGCACCCTCGCCGAGGAACTGCTCGCCGCCGGCGTGCGTGTGGAGCTCGATCTGCGCACGGAGACCTCCGCCGGTCGCCGCGCCACCGATTGGGAGCTCAAGGGTGTGCCGGTCCGACTCGAGCTCGGGCCCCGTGATCTCGCCGAGGGCGCGGTCACGCTCGTGGATCGCATCGACGGCACCAAGCAGGCCGCCCCCCTCCACGGGATCACCGCACGCATCGTCTCGGTGCTCGAGGAGGCCCAGATCACGCTGTTCGCCGAGGCCCTCGCCCGACGCGAGTCCCGCACCGCCGACGTGCGCTCCATCCCCGAGGCCGTCGAGGCCGCATCCACCGGCTGGGCCCGCATCCCATGGGCCGATCTGGGTGTCGCCGGTGAGGCCGAACTCGGGAACCAGGGCATCACCGTGCGCTGTCTGGTCATGCCCGATGGCTCGCTGCCCGACGCCGACGACACCCCCGGCGCCATCGCCATCGTGGCCCGTTCCTACTGACCCTGATCGCCCTGAGTGGGCGGTCCGGTGCCGTTTCGGGTACACTTCAGGCCTCGCAATCGTTCGCAGGTCCGACGAAGGCGTGGGCTCCAGCCCACGTCTTTTGTTCATTCAGACCCAGTTCCGTCCCACCGCTGGCCGCCCGGGCCGTCGGTGTCGGTGCCGGAGTCGTCGGATCTGTGCTGCGGCGGCGTCCGTCCCTTGAACATCGAACACCCGTCAGCTGCCCGAGAGGAGGCAACCATGTCCGTCCCTGACCGTGTCCGCACGATCATCGAACCCATCGTCGCCGGCCTCGACCTCGAGCTGTTCGATCTCGAACAGGTCGGTCCGGTGCTGCGAGTGACGCTCGACAAGCCCGGCGGCGTTGATGTCGCCGATCTCACCGACACCACCCGGGCGCTGTCCCGGGCGTTCGATGAACTCGATCCCATCGCCGGGCAGTACACCCTCGAGGTGTCGAGCCCGGGACTCGAACGGCAGCTGCGCACCCCGCGTCATTGGCAGTGGGCGGCGAACCGCATCGTCAACATCAAGACCGTCTCCGATTTCCCCGGAGGCCGTCGTTTCACCGGTGTCGTCTCCGCCAGCGACGACACCACCGTCACCATCGCCCTCGACGAGCCCGTCGGTGAATCCATCACCTTCGATCTCGTCGACATCGAGAAGGCCCGTACGGTCTTCGTCTGGGCGGCGGCTCCCAAGCCCGGTGGCCCCAAGTCGAAACCCGCCCCCAAGGGTGCGGGCACGAAGGCAGCCACCAGTGCTGCCCCCAAGCAGAAGAAGGTCCAGTCGTGATGAACACCCCCGACCTCATCGAGGCCCTGCAGGCGCTCGCCGCCGACAAGGGCATCTCCGTCGACACACTCTTCGGTGCCCTCGCCGATGCCTTCGAGTCGGCCTACAAGCGCCTCCCCAACTCCCAGGAGTACGCGTGGGTCATCATCGACCCCGACTCCGGTGATGTGCGGGTCATGGCCCAGGCCCTCGACGACGACGGCGTCCCCATGGGCGAGGAGTTCGACGTCACCCCGCCGCCCGAGGTGTGGGGCCGTGTCGCCGCCCAGACCATCAAGCAGGTGATGAACCAGCGCATCCGCGAGGCCGAGCGCGAGATGAAGTACGAGGAGTACGCCGGCCGCGAGGGCGACATCGTCACCGGCATCATCCAGCAGACCGATGCTCGCTACACGCTGCTCGATCTCGGTCGGGTCGAGGCCCTCATGCCCCAGGCCGAGCAGGTGCCCTACGAGCGCCCCGAGCCCGGCGCCCGCGTCAAGGCCTACATCGTCGAGGTCCGCAAGACCGCCAAGGGCCCGCAGATCGTCACCAGCCGCACCCATCCCGGTCTCATCAAGCGTCTCTTCGAGCTCGAGGTCCCCGAGATCGCCGACGGCATCGTCGAGATCAAGGCCTGTGCCCGGGAACCAGGGGCCCGCACCAAGATCGCCGTGCTCTCCAACGACTCCAACGTCGATCCCGTCGGCGCCTGCGTGGGTGCCCGTGGCGCCCGTGTCCGCATGGTCGTCAACGAGCTCCGCGGCGAGAAGATCGACATCGTCCCGTTCTCCGACGAGCCGGCCGACTTCGTCATGAAGGCGCTGTCCCCGGCCAAGGTCAAGGAGGTCCGGATCCACGTCGACACCGGTACCGCCGAGGTCATCGTCCCCGATTACCAGCTCTCGCTGGCCATCGGCAAGGAGGGCCAGAACGCCCGCCTCGCCGCCCGCCTCACCGGCTGGCGCGTCGACATCAAGAGTGAGACGCAGCTCGCCGAGGAGGAGGCCTACGCCAACCAGGACTGGGCCGAGGGCGAGTGGATCGTCGATCCCGAGACCGGCGAACAGGTCTGGCAGCCCGCCGAGGGTGGCGAGGCCATGTCGGCCGACGAGTACGCACAGGCCGCCGAGGACGAAGCAGCCGGAGAGGCCACGACCACCGAAGCCGCCGCCGAGGTCGAGGCGGAAGCCGACGCACCGGTCGCCGATGCCGAACCCGTGGATGCCGTGGCCGAGGCCGATACCGTGTCGGCGGAACCGGGCGACGGCGAGGCGTAGCACCAGCCCGTCGCGTTCGTGCATGGCCGCTGGTCGTGCGAGGATGACCACCCGCTTCCCGGCTCGTGCCGGGAACACATCGAAGGCGCCGAGGGGCGAACCACGATGTCGAGAAGACTGAGGTAGCAGTTGCCGTCAAACATCCGTGTCCACGAGCTGGCTCGAGAACTTGGGCTCACCAACAAGGAGACCCTCGATCTGTGCGTCGCGCTCGGGATCGGCGTCAAGACCCACTCCTCGAGTGTGGTCGAGGCGCAGGCCGACCGCGTCCGTCGCAAGGCGGAGCGCGAGGGTCTGATCCGCGATGTCCAGCCCGAGGAGCCGGAGGCCGAGAAGAAGACGGCCAAGAAGGCCGCGGCCAAGAAGGCTGCCGCCACCCCCGAGGCTGCTCCCGAGGCACCCGCCGCCGTCGTCCCGCCCGTCGCCGAGGTTCCCGCCCCGGCTGCCCCGGCACCTGCCCCTGCACCCGAGGTCGAGGCCCCGGCTGCGGCTGCACCTGCCGCCGAGGCCCCCGCTGCGCCCGTCGCCGCGGCACCGGCGGCTGCGGCCCCCGCCGCCGAGGCTCCTGCGCCGCCGGCTCCTCCGGCACCGCCCAAGCGCGTCATCTCCTCCTCCGGCAGCGCCGGACCGGTGCGCCGCGAGGAACCGCCGGCACCGCGTCCCGCAGCCGCACCACCCGCCCCTGCGGCACCGCCTGCCCCTGCGGCTCCTGTCGCCCCCGCCGCTGCGGCACCGTCCTCGGACGCCCCGCCGCGCCCGCCGGCACCTCCTGCCCGCGGTGACGCACCGCCTCGTCCGCCGATGTCGGCCACCGGCAAGCCCATCCCGCCCCCGCCCGGCATGCGTCCTCCCACCTCCGCCACCGGCAAGCCCATCCCGCCGCCCCCCGGTGTTCGTCGCGACATCCCGCCCACCGGTCGACCCGGTGGCCCGGCTGCACGGCCGGGCGGTCCCGGTGCGCGTCCCGGCGGCCCCGGCGCTCGTCCGGGTGGTCCCGGTGGGGGTCCCGGTGGTCCCGGAGGTCGCCCCGGTGGCGGCTTCGGCGGTGGCCCCGGTGGTCCGGGTGGTCCCGGTGGTGCTCCCGGCGGTCGTCCCGGTGGCGGTGGTCGTCCCGGTGGCGGACCCGGCGGTCCGCGTCGCCCACAGCGTCGGAAGGGCCGTCGTCGTCGCAGCCAGGACGAACTGCAGCCGATCGACGCCCCGAGCTACACCCCGCGCGAGGCGCCCGTCCCCGTCGGCATGATCGTCGTCGAGCGCGCCACCACGCCGCAGGAACTCGGTCCCAAGCTCAACCGCACCGCCGCCGACGTCGTCCGCTTCCTCATGCAGCAGGGCGAGATGGTCACCGCCACGCAGTCGCTGAGCGACGACATGATCGAACTGTTCGCCGCCGAGATCGGGGCCGAGATCCGTCTCGTCAACCCCGGCGAGGAGCAGGAGGTCGAACTCCAGAAGCTGCTCATGCTCGACGAGGACGTCGACGACGAGACCTACGAGTCCTGGCCGCACCGCGCCCCGGTCATCACCGTCATGGGTCACGTCGACCATGGCAAGACCAAGCTGCTCGACCAGATCCGCAACGCCAACGTGGTCGCCGGTGAGGCGGGTGGCATCACCCAGCACATCGGCGCCTACCAGGCCGAGAAGGACGGGCGTGTCCTGACCTTCCTCGACACCCCCGGCCATGAGGCGTTCACCGCCATGCGCGCCCGTGGTGCCGAGGCCACCGACATCGTCATCCTCGTGGTGGCCGCCGACGACGGCGTCATGCCGCAGACCATCGAGGCGCTCAACCACGCCAAGGCCGCCGAGGTCCCGATCCTCGTGGCCATCAACAAGATCGACCGCGACAACGCCGATCCCACCCGCGTCATGCAGCAGCTCTCCGAGCACGGTCTCATCCCCGAGGCGTGGGGTGGCGACACCGTCATGGTCGAGGTCTCGGCCCTGCAGAACCTGGGCATCGACGATCTGCTCGACAACGTGCTGGTCATCGCCGAGCTCGAGGACCTCCGGTCCTCCGAGGACGGCCGGGCTCGCGGTGTCGTGCTCGAGTCCAATCTCGACATCGGCCGTGGTCCCGTCGCCACCATCCTCGTGCAGCACGGCACCCTGCGGGTCGGCGATCCGCTCGTGGCCGGCGCCGCGTGGGGTCGTGTCCGTGCGCTCATCGACGACAAGGGCAAGCAGATCAAGGAGGCCGGACCGTCCATGCCGGTGCAGGTCCTCGGTCTGTCCGATGTCGCCATCTCCGGCGACCGTTTCGTCGTCGCCCCGGATGAGAAGACCGCCTCCAAGGTGGCTGCCACCCGCGAGCACTGGCTCCGGGTCGCCTCCATCGGTCGCGAGGCCCACGCCATGAGCGGTGGCGCCAAGCTCGAGGACATCTTCCAGCAGATCCAGGCCGGCGAATCCGCCACCCTGAACCTCATCGTCAAGGCTGATGTCACCGGCTCGCTCGAGGCCCTCACCGAGAGCCTCAAGAAGCTCGAACGCCCCGAGGTCCGTCTGGCGTTCGTGCACCGCGCCGTGGGTGGCATCACCCAGAACGACGTGCAGCTGGCCGCCACCTCGAACGCCACGATCATCGGCTTCAACGTGCGTCCCGACCGCCAGGCCCGCGATCTCGCCGACACCGAACGGGTCGAGATCCGGACCTACGAGATCATCTACCAGGTGCTCGAGGACGTCGAGAACGCCATGCTCGGCATGCTCCAGCCGGAGTACGAAGAGGTCGTCACCGGCGAGGCCGAGGTCCGCGAGATCTTCCGTGTTCCCAAGGTCGGTGCCATCGCCGGCTGCATGGTGCAGAACGGTCAGATCACCCGCGGCTCCAAGGTCCGCTTCCTCCGCGAGGGCACGATCATCTGGAAGGGCGCCGTCTCGTCGCTGCGTCGCTTCAAGGACGATGTGCGTGAGGTCGCCACCGGGTTCGAGTGCGGTATCGGTCTCACCGATTTCCAGGACCTCAAGCCCGGCGACATCATCGAGACCTACGAGGATCGCGAGATCCCGCGCGTCTGATCCGTTCCGATGGCAGGCTGCCATCGATCCATCAGCATTCGGTTCCGGCCCGGAGGTCGACGATGGCACGCCAACGCAATCATGGGAATCCGCGGCAGTATCCGCGTACGGCTCGCATCAACGAGCTGCTGCGCGAGATCCTCGCCGATGAACTCGAGCATCTCGACGACGATCGTCTGCAGCTGCTCACCATCACCTCGGTCTCGATCGACGGCGATCTGCGCCATGCGGTCGTGTTCTTCGACTCCATCCAGGGCGAGGAGGGCGACGCCGAGATCCTCGAGGCGTTCGGCGAGCTCCGCTGGCGCCTCCAGGGGGCCATCGGTCGTGAGGCCCGGATGAAGCACACCCCGGAACTGAGCTTCGAACCCGATCCGGCCATCCGGGCCGGTGCGCGCATCGATTCGCTGCTGTCGGAGCTGCCGATCCCGGCCGACGACGACCAGTCGTGAGCCGCCGTCGCAACGACGGCCCCGATGGTCTGGTGGTCGTCGACAAGGAGGCCGGCTGGACCTCCCATGATGTGGTGGCCAAGTCGCGCGGTCTGCTCGGCACCCGCAAGGTGGGTCACTCCGGCACCCTCGATCCCGATGCCACCGGAATCCTGCTGCTCGGCGTTGGCCGGGTCACCCGGTTGCTGCGCTTCCTCACCGCCCTGCCGAAGACCTATACCTGCGACATCGTGCTCGGCACCGAGACCTCCACGCTCGACGATTCCGGTGAGGTGCTCGCCACCCACGACATGTCGGCGGTCACCTTCGAGCAGATCACCGACGCCGCCCGTGCGCTCACCGGCGACATCATGCAGATCCCACCGATGGTGTCGGCGGTGAAGGTCGATGGTCGTCGTCTCCATGAACTGGCCCGGGAGGGCATCGAGGTGGAGCGGGCGCCCCGACCCGTCACGATCCACCGGTTCACCATCACGCCCACCGATGCGCCGCTGATCCTCCGGGCCGAGGTCGAATGCTCCTCGGGAACCTATGTGCGCACGCTGGCCGCCGATCTCGGCTCCGCGCTCGGCGGTGGGGCCCATCTCCGCGATCTCCGACGCACCGCCATCGGGTCGTTCTCGCTCGACGACGCCCTGCCGCTCGCCTCGATCTCGCCGGCGTCGTTGCTCACCCCGGCGGCCGCCCTGCGCGATTACCCCGGCATCGTGGTCACCGATGCGGAACGACTCGACGTCGGCCATGGAAAGGTGCTGCCGCGAGACTCCCGATTCTCCGGCGACGGCCCGTGGGTCATGCTCGACGCCGATGGTCGACTCCTCGCCGTGTACGGCGCCCATCGGGGCAGCACGGTGAAGCCGGAGGTGGTCGTGGCCCCGATCGAGGGTCCGTCGGCGAACCCGGGGGATGGCGCCGCCGCAGCGCGCATCGATGCGTCGGATGCGATCCCGCCTTCGTCCCCCGACCCCGCTGACGGGTAGCGTTCGCCCTCGCCATGAAGATCCTCCACGATGACGCGTCCTTCGCCCGTCCCGAGGCCGGCACCGCCGTCACCATCGGTGCGTTCGACGGAGTGCATCTCGGGCATCGGCGGGTCATCGCCGCCATCGACGCACTCGCGCAGCAGCGCGACCTCCAGACCGTCGTCGTCACCTTCGATCGTCATCCGGCCTCCGTCGTGCGTCCCGAGTCCGCCCCTCTGCTGCTCACCGATCTCGATCAGAAGCTCGAACTGCTCGAGCGCTGTGGGGTCGACTTCGTCTACGTCGTGCACTTCGACGAGGCGCGCGCCACCGAGACGGCTCCCGAGTTCGTGCATGAGGTGCTCGCCGATCGCCTCGGCGCCCGCATCGTCATCGTGGGCGAGGACTTCCACTTCGGGCATCGTCGGGCCGGCGATGTGGCCCTGCTGCGCACCATGGGCGCCGAGCTCGGCTTCGAGGTGATCGGCCACGAACTCGTCGATGAGGCCGGCCATGCCGCCGATGGTGAACCGGTCTCCTCCACCCGCATCCGCCGGGCGCTGGCCGACGGTGATCTCGCCGCCGCCAATGCGATGCTCGGCCGCCCGCATGAGGTGCGTGGCGTGGTGGGCCACGGCGATGCCCGCGCCCGGGAGCTCGGTTTCCGCACCGCGAACGTGGCAGTTCCCGAGGCCATCTGCCTGCCCGCCGACGGCATCTACGCCGGTTGGTACATCACCCCCGACGACCAGCGGCATCCCACGGCGATCTCGCTCGGTCGTCGTCCCACGTTCTACGAGTTCGCCGACACCTCGCTCCTCGAGGCCCATCTCATCGGGTTCGACGGCGACCTCTACGGGCAGGCGGCCCGGGTGCAGTTCGTCGAGCACCTCCGCGATGAGCTGAAGTTCGACTCGGTCGATGCGCTCATCGAACAGATGACCCGCGATGTGGCGCGGGCGGCAGCGGTCCTGGCGACCGACTGATCACCAGGGTTCGTCGGGGATGTCGAAGAACTCGCTGTAGGCCCGCATCTGTTCGCGTCGGGCGCCGACGTCGATGCCGAGCTGCTCCACGTCATAGATGACCTTTCCGAACCGGTCGCGCTCATGAGTCGTGCCGTAGCCGACGAGTGCCGCCTCGGCCGCATCGTCCATCGGCTGGCCGGCCAGCTCGTAGATGCGACGGATGGTGCCGATGTCATCGGCCATGAACTGGTCGAAGCGCACATCCAGTGACTGGTCGGGACCACCGAGCAGGGCGCGATCGCGCATGGCGGCGTTCAGCATGTCGTCGAGTCGGTCGGCCCAGTAGTTCGAGATGGCGACGGGATCGACGGGGGAGAGCGAGGTCCGGGCCGTGTAGGAGACCATCGTGCCCATCGAGACCATCACCGAGATGGGGTCGCGATGGGTGACGAGGAACGTGGCATCGGGGAACGTCGAGGCCAGCGGCCCGAACTGCTCGAGATGCTGGGGCGACTTGAGGATCCAGCGGCTGCCGCCCCGCAGGAACTGGCAGGCCTTGAGCACGGTGCGCATGTACTCGTAATGCGGGGTCTGATCCGCGGACTTGTAGAAGTCCCGCCAGGTGGGCATCGGCGCCATCGTCTCGAACAGCATCGTCGAGAAGTCGATGGCCAGCAGCTGGATCTCCTCATGCACATGCCAGGTGGTCATCTCATGCATCCGCTTGAACTCCGGGGCGATGGCGTTGATCATCGAGACGCCCATCTCACAGCGGGCGAGTCGGGGGTCGTCGTCGGTGCCGGCGAGTGCGGCCTCGGCGGGCACCGGGATCGGTTCCATGCTCTCCCAGTAGGGCAGGCTGCGCAGTGCCGGATCGCTCGAGATCAGGTTGTGGAGATGGGTGGTGCCGGTGCGGGGGAGCCCGGCGATGATGATCGGGCGCTCGATCTCGATGTCGTGGATCTCGGGGTGCCGGGTGAGCAGATCGGCGAGCAGCAGTCGGTTGCGCAGCAGCCCGGTGCACAGCCCGGCAGCCGACAGTCGTCCGAGGGGGGAGAGGGGTGCCTCGGTGTCGAGGCACTGCAGCAGCAGTTCGAGACGGGGGACGAAGTCCATGGAGCCGAAATCATCGAGACCGAGTTCTGTGGCGGCCTGGGTCATCAGCGCATCGGCGTTCAGCTCGACGGCGGCGCCCATGGGCCCGACAGCGGCGAGCATCTCGTCGATCTCGGGCGAGAACTGCGGATCGGCGAGGTCGTCGAGATGGATCGGCGCGGGCCGCGAGGCGGTGTCGGACATGGTTCCCCCTGCTGTGGGACCGATCCCCCGATCGATCCGTGGTCTGGGGTGGATCGTAGGGCGTCACGGGCGGTCGGTCGGTCCGGATCGCAGGGGATGGGGGGATCCGGGGGGCCTGCTGCTACCGTGTCGGGGTCGGTCGACCGTCCCGGTACGCCGTCATCCGCCCCCGATCCCGCCAGACCGACCCCGTCGGTGCAGCGGATCATGGAGCCGGGTCCCATACCCACGCAAAGGAAACACGCATGTCCCCTGAACCCGCCAACCTCCCTCCCAAGGCCGGCACCATCGCCGAGCATCGTCTGCATGAGACCGACACCGGTTCTCCCGAGGTGCAGATCGCGCTGCTCACCGATCGGATCAACCACCTGACCGAACACCTCAAGTCGCACAAGAAGGACCACCACAGCCGTCGTGGTCTTCTCATGCTCGTCGGCCGCCGTCGCCGTCTTCTCGACTACGTCAAGAAGAACGACGTCGAGCGCTACCGCACGATCATCGCCAAGCTCGGCCTGCGCCGATAGCTCAGCACCGGGGGCGACCATCGTGGTCGCCCCCAGTCCGTGGTCGGATCCGCCGGCCCCGGACACCACACCCGGCGACGCGATGTCCTCAGTTGCCGGTGGTGAGTTCCGCAGTCCCGGGTCAGCCCCCCGACTGCGTGGTTCACCACTGGGAACTGGGTCACCGTCACCGACACGACCGGACCACGAGGGTCCGCTCGCACGACCGGGCTCCCATGCCCGGGTCACAAGGAGACAACCCATGGTTGAAGCCATTTCCATCGACGCCGTCATCCCCGGCGATCCCGACAAGACCATCACCTTCTCGGCCGGCAAGCTCGCCGGTCAGGCCGATGGCGCCGTCACCGTCCAGATCGGTGACACCGTCATGCTCGTCACCGCCACCGCCGCCAAGTCGGCCCGCGACGGCGCTGATTTCTTCCCGCTCACCGTCGACATCGAGGAGCGCATGTACGCCGCCGGGCGCATCCCCGGCTCGTTCTTCCGTCGTGAGGGCAAGGCCTCCGATCAGGCCATCCTCACCTGCCGTCTCATGGACCGCCCGCTGCGTCCCTGCTTCCCCGACGGCTTCCGCAACGAGGTCCATGTCGTGGGCACCGTGCTCGCCGCCGATCTCGTCAACCCCCACGATGTCGTGGCCATCAACGGCGCCTCGGCCGCACTCGTGCTCTCCGGCATCCCCTTCGACGGCCCCATCGGTGCCGTGCGCATCGCCTTCACCACCGAGGGCACCTGGATCCCGCACCCCACCTACGAGGAGGGTCAGGAGTCCACGTTCGAGATGGTCGTGGCCGGCCGTGCGCTCGGCGATGACGACGTCGCCATCTCCATGGTCGAAGCCGGTGGCACCGAGGCCTCATGGCCCGCCTTCCAGGACGGCGCCCCCAAGGTCGACGAGGACGTCCTCGCCGGTGGCCTCGAGGCCGCCAAGCAGTACATCCTCCAGTCGATCCGTGCCCAGCGTCAGCTGATGGCCGCCGTGGGCGTCAAGGCCCCGATGACCTACTCGGTCAGCGTCGACTACGCCCCCGAGATCCTCGAGGCCATGCAGACCAAGCGTGAGCAGATCCTCGCCACGCAGGTCATCTCCGACAAGACCGCCCGTCTCGAGGCCGAGGCCGCCCTGCGCGACACCCTCGTCGCCGAGCTCGCCCCGCAGTTCGCCGACGTCGACGGTGCCGAGCGTCAGCTCAAGGCCGCCTTCCGCTCGGTCACGAAGGCTGTCGTGCGCTCGCGCATCGTCAACGAGGGTGCCCGCATCGACGGTCGTGGCCCCAAGGACATCCGTCCGCTCTCCTCCGAGGTCGGCATCCTGCCGTCCGTGCACGGCTCCGGTCTCTTCCAGCGTGGTGAGACCCAGGTGCTCAACGTCACCACCCTCGGCATGCCCCGCATGGAGCAGATGATCGACGCCCTCGGCGACGTCACCCGCAAGCGCTACATGCACCACTACAACTTCCCGCCGTACTCCACCGGTGAGACCGGCTTCATGCGCGGCCCGAAGCGTCGCGAGATCGGTCACGGCATGCTCGCCGAGCGTGCGCTCGTGCCGGTGCTGCCCACCCCCGAGGAGTTCGCCTACACGATCCGCACCGTCTCCGACGTGCTGTCGTCCAACGGCTCCACCTCGATGGGTTCGGTCTGCGGCTCCACGCTGTCGATGATGGACGCCGGCGTCCCGCTGCGTGCACCGGTGGCCGGTATCGCCATGGGCCTCGTCTACGCCGACGGCAAGTACACCACTCTCACCGACATCCTCGGTGCTGAGGACGCCTTCGGCGATATGGACTTCAAGGTGGCCGGCACCTCCGAGTTCGTCACCGCCCTGCAGCTCGACACCAAGATCGACGGCATCCCCGCCGATGTGCTCGCCCAGGCCCTCCAGCAGGCCAAGGAGGCCCGTCTCGCCATCCTCGAGGTCATGGCCGGCGCCATCGCCGCTCCCCGTGAGGAGGTCGGCGAGACCGCTCCGAAGATCATCAGCTTCGAGATCCCGATGGACAAGATCGGTGAGGTCATCGGTCCGAAGGGCAAGGTCATCAACGCCATCCAGCAGGAGACCGGCGCCGACATCAGTGTCGACGATGACGGCTCCGTGGGTCGCGTCAGCATCGGCTCCACCGATGGTGGTGCGGTGCGCGAGGCCGAGCGTCAGATCCGTCTGATCCTCAACCCGCCCACGGCCGAGGTCGGTCAGACCTACATGGGTCGCGTCGTCAACGTCACCAAGTTCGGTGCGTTCGTCAACATCCTCCCGGGTCGCGATGGTCTGCTGCACATCTCCAAGATCGGAGGCGGCAAGCGCATCGATCGCGTCGAGGACGTCCTCGACCTCGGCGATGCCGTCGAGGTCCGCGTCGACGATGTCGATCCCAACGGCAAGGTCTCGCTCTCGCTGGCCAGCGCTCCGGCCGCCGATGCCGGCGAGTCCGCCGCACCGGCGTCGTCCGCACCGGCCGCCGCAGCCGAGTCCGACAACCGTGAGTACGTCTCGTTCGAGGACGCCTTCGACACCGAGATCAGCGCCGAACTCGGCGATCTCGGCCCGGCCAGCGCCCCGCTCAAGGACGACAACGGTGGCGGCCGCGGCCGTCGCAGCGGCGGGGGTGGCGGCCGTCGCCGCTGACCCGCAGGTCGTGCGCTCATCCACTGAGCCCGACATCGAACGATCAGAACTCACCTCGGGTGTGCGCGTCATCACTGAGCGCATGCCCGAGGCGCGTTCGGTCAGCATCGGCATGTGGTTCGCCGTGGGCTCCCGCGACGAACCCGACACCCTCGCCGGAGCCTCGCATTTCCTCGAGCATCTCCTGTTCAAGGGCACCGAGCAGCGCTCGGCCCGATCCATCGCCCTGGCGGTCGACGCCGTCGGCGGGGAGATGAACGCCTACACCACCCGCGAGCACACGGCGTACTACCTGCGCCTGCCGGTGGCCGAGCTGCACGACGGCCTCGAACTGCTCGCCGATGTGGTGAGCGAACCGGCGTTCCGGCAGCACGAACTCGACGCCGAACGTGATGTCATCATCGAGGAACTCCTCATGAGTGAGGACACCCCCGACGATCTCGTGATCACGGCGCTCTACGAGAGCCTCTATCCCGATCATCCGCTCGGTCGCGAGACCCTCGGCTCGCATGACACCGTCGAGGCCATGACCCGCGACGACGTCGCCGCGTTCCATTCGCAGTGGTACCGGCCGCGCACCGCGGTGGTGGCCGCCGCCGGCGCACTCGAGCATGACGAGGTGCTCGCCGCCATCGACGGACTCTTCGATCTCGGCACGGTCGGCGAGGTCCCGCAGCGCAGCGGCCCCACCGGTGAGATCCGTCCGCTCGTGGTCATCGACCGACCCATCGAACAGGTGCATGTCGCGGTGGGGTGGCCGGCGCTCTCGCTCGGCGACGACGATCGCTACGCCATGTGGGTGGCCAACCATGTGCTCGGCGGCGGCATGTCGAGCCGCCTGTTCCAGAAGATCCGTGAGGAACGCGGGCTGGCCTACACCGTGTTCACATCGCCGTCGTCCTACAGCGACGCCGGTTCGCTCATCATGTACGCCGGCACCGCGGTGAACCGTCTCGGCGAACTCCTCGATGTCACCGATGAGGTGCTCGCCGGGTTCATCGCCGACGGCATCACCGACGAGGAGCATGCCGTGGCCCTCGGTTACCTCGAGGGTTCGATGCTGCTCGGGCTCGAGGACAGCGGCTCGCGCATGTCTCGCCTGGGCACCGGCCTCGCCACCCGCAACGACATCACCCCGGTGGATGAGCACATCCGTCGCATCCGTGCGGTCACCACCGACGATGTCGCCGCCGTCATCAGTCGCATCTTCGGTGGCCCCCGTGCGGTGTCCGCGGTCGGTCCGCTCGGTTCGGGCGATCCGGCGCTCGATCGCTTCGTGCACGGGTAAGTTCGTCCCCATGACAGTTCGCGTCGGTGTGTTCGGAGCAGGTGGTCGTATGGGATCCACCGTGTGTCGTGCGGTCGATGCCGATCCCGCACTGGAACTGGTGGCCGCCGTCGATCCGCACCACGCCGGGCTCGACATGCGGCAGGTCACCGGCACCGACCATGCCTGGCAGGTGGCCTCGGCGCCGTCCGCCTTCGTCGAGGCCGGTGCGCAGGTCGTCGTCGACTTCACCCATCTCGAAGCGGCCCGGGAGAACCTCCTCTGGCTCGCCGGGCACGGCATCCACGCCGTCACCGGCACCACAGGGTTCAGCGAGGACGACTACCGCGCCTTCGACGCCGCGTTCGTCTCGGCCAACTGCGTGATCGCCCCCAACTTCGCGATCGGTGCGGTCCTCATGATGCGCTTCGCGGAACTGGCGGCGCCCTACTTCGAGACCGCCGAGATCATCGAGCTGCATCACGATGCCAAGCTCGACGCCCCCTCGGGCACGGCCATGCTCACCGCCGAACGCATGGCCGCCGCCTCGGCCGATTGGGCACCCGATCCCACCCGCACCGAACTGCTCAGCGGGTCCCGCGGTGGCGAGGGTCCGGCAGGCATCCGCATGCATTCGCTGCGTCTGCGCGGCATGGTCGCCCATCAGGAGGTCATCCTCGGCACCACCGGGCAGACCCTCAGCATCCGGCACGACTCCTACGACCGCGACTCCTTCATGCCGGGCGTGGTGCTGGCGGTCAAGGCCGTGGCCGACCGCCCGGGTGTCACCGTGGGCCTCGACGCCCTGCTCGATCTCTGACCCACCCCTGCGTCCACCAGCGGCGCATCGCGGTCAGCGGTCCGTCGGTCCGTCCGCCCCATCGTCGGCAGCATCGTCGGCAGGACGGCCGGGCAGTTCGTGACCCAGCGCCAGCTCGTCGGCGGCCTCCTCGAGCTCATGCAGCGCATCGAGTTCGCGTCCACCCCGTCGGTACTCGCCGAACGCACTGAACGCCACCAGTCCGATCGTGACCACCAGGATCGGGATCCGCCAGGTCGAGACGAACCCCAGGAAGGCGTTGACCGGCCCGGCGAAGATGTCGCCGATGACCTGCAGCATCAGCAGACGTCCGAGGGTGCCGACGACATCGAGACTGATGAACACCAGCGGTGACATCCGGGCGGCGCCGGCGATGAGGCAGACATAGTTGTTCGGGAACATCACCACGAGCGGCCAGCTGAAGCGGGCGAACCACCCCTCGAGTCGTCGCATGAACGACCCGATCGTCGGGGTCCGATGCTCCATCCAGCGCAGCGCGGTCGGTCCGTAGAACCAGCCGAGCAGGAAGAAGAAGGGGTCCGGCAGCAGCAACCGCACCGTGCCGATCAGGTAGTACCAGCCCGTCTGCACATGGTTGACCACGAGCACGAGATACCGGTTCTTGGCGCTCAGTCCGATGAGCAGCAGCGGGTTGCGCTCCACGAGGGTCGGCCACAGGGCGTCAGCGACGTAGCCGCAGATCACCATCACGACGATGGGTGCGAGCAGTGCCGTGAGGGGGCGGCGACCCGGATGCGCGGGCGGGGGAGGGGATTCTTCGGACAGAGGGGTCAGTGTCTCACGTACGATCGGGATCCGTTCACCCGAGTCGGCGGCCTCGCCGGAGCGACGAAAGGATTCCCATGCAGGGTCTCATGCAGGACGGACCGCTGGTCCTCACCCATTTCTTCGAACGGGCCGAGACCCTCTTCCCGAAGAAGGAGGTCGTCACCTCCACCCGCGCCGGCATCGTGCGCGAGACCTACGGCGAATGGGCGCACCGCTCCCGGCTGCTCGGCGGGGTCTTCGACCAGCTCGGGATCTCCGCCGACGGTCGTATCGGCACCTTCGCGTGGAACACCGCCCGACATCTCGAGCTCTACTTCGCCGCACCGTGCAGCGGACGCGTGCTGCACACCCTCAACATCCGGCTGTTCCCCGAGCAGATCACCTATGTCGTGAACCACGCCGAGGACGAGGTGATCTTCGTCGACCGTTCGCTGCTCGCCATCCTCGGCCCGCTCGTGTCCACGTTCACCACCGTGAAGCACCTCGTGATCATGGACGACGGCGCCGGCGACATCCCCGCATCGTTCCCGGGTGTCGCCGTGCACGACTATGAGGAACTGCTGGCCGCAGCCTCACCGGTCGAGTTCCATGTCACCGACGAGAACCGTGCTGCATCGATGTGTTACACGAGCGGCACCACGGGCAATCCGAAGGGCGTCGTCTACTCGCACCGCTCGAACTGGCTGCATGCGGTGGCCGCCATGACCGCCGACAGCCTCGGTGCCTGTGAGCGCGACACCATCCTTCCGGTGGTGCCGATGTTCCATGCCAACGCGTGGGGGCTCGCCCATGTCGGTGTGGCCACCGGTGCGAACCTCGTGATGCCCGGCCCGGATCTCTCGCCCGCCGCCATCGTCGATCTCATCGAGTCCGAGCGGGTCACCGTGGCCGCCGGGGTGCCCACCATCTGGATGGGTGTGCTCGAGGCGCTCGAGGGCCGCGATGTCTCGAGTCTTCGGGCCATCCCGTGCGGTGGTTCGGCGGTGCCCAAGTCGCTGTCGGAGGCCTATCGCGTCAGGATCGGCATCCCCATCCAGCAGGCCTGGGGCATGACCGAGACCAGCCCCCTCGCCTCGGGCGGACAGCTCAAGAGCGAGTTCGACGATCTCAGCGAGGACGAACGGGCCGATCTGCGCGCCACCATCGGCATGGTGTCCATCGGTGTCGACTTCCGCGTGGTCGATCAGGTCACCGGCGAGCGCGTGCCGTGGGACGGTCATAGCCGCGGCGAACTGCAGGTGAGCGGCCCCTGGATCGCCCGGGAGTACTACAACGATTCCCGCTCGCCCGAGTCGTTCACCGCCGACGGCTGGCTGAAGACCGGCGATGTCGCCACGGTCGACGAGCACGCGTATCTGCGCATCGTGGATCGAACCAAGGACGTCGTGAAGTCCGGCGGCGAATGGATCTCATCGGTCGAGCTCGAGAACGAGATCATGGCCCACCCCGCCGTGGCCGAGGCGGCCGTCATCGGCCTGAAGCATCGCAAGTGGGGTGAGCGTCCGCTGGCCTGCGTCGTGGTGCGTCCGGACATGGAGCTCACCAAGGACGAGCTGCTCACATTCCTCGACGGGCGGGTGGCCAAGTGGTGGCTGCCCGATGATGTCGCGTTCATCGACGCCGTGCCCAGGACCAGCGTCGGCAAGTTCTCGAAGCTCGAACTGCGTCAGCGATTCGCCGATTACACCTTCCCGACCGACTGACCCTACGGTCACCGTCGTGTACCGGTTCCTGCTCCGCCCGCTGTGGATCCTGTCGCATCTCTTCGTCATCGTCGTCGTGGTGCTCATGGTGAATCTCGGGTTCTGGCAGCTGCGCCGACTCGACGAGCGCAAGGCGTTCAACGCCGAGATGCGTGCCGCCATCGATCAACCGGCGCAGCCCATCAGCACGCTGCTGCCCGATGGTGTCGCCTCCACCCATGATCAGGTCGAGTCGGTGAAGTACCGGTCGGTCTCGGCGGTGGGCACGTATCTCGTCGATCAGCAGGTGCTCGTCACCAATCGCACCCAGAACAGTGCGCCGGGGTACTGGGTGCTCACACCGCTCGATCTCGGTGACGGCACGGCGCTGGTCGTCAATCGGGGCTGGATCCCCTACAGCTACACGGCGGACGGCTCCTGGTCCGATTTCGCCCCGCCCGCCGGTCGGGTGTCGGTCACCGGGTCGATCGAACAGCCCCAGGTGCGTGCCACCGGTGGTGTGGTGAGCGGCCCCGCCGACGCCGCAGAGGGGACCCTGCGCACCCTCGCCCGCGTCGACGTCGCCCGACTCGGCCAGCAGGTCGACGAGAAGCTCCTGCCGCTGTATGTGGATCTCCAGACGCAGACCCCGCCGCAGCCCGAGGCCCTCGCCATCCCGGCTCCCGTCCCGCCCCCCGACCTCTCCGATGAGGGGCCCCATCTCAGCTACGCACTGCAGTGGTTCACGTTCAGCGCCATGACCCTCGTGGTGTACCCGCTGCTGCTGCGGCGGATCGGCCGTCGTCGCCATCAGATCGAGGAATCCGGCGAGCTCGTCGGGTCGGACCCGGCGGGCGACCACCCGGCGACATGAGCATCGGGACACGGGATCGGATCCTCGCCGCCGCCCTGGGCTGCATCGAGGTCGATGGTCTCGCGGCCACCAGTGTGGAGGACATCGCCCGTCGGGCATCGGTCGGACGGGCCACGATCTACCGGCACTTCCCCGGCGGGCGCGAGCAGGTGCTCTCCGAGACCATCACCTGGGAGGTGGGCCGGTTCTTCGCCGCCATCGAGCGGGCGATCGCCGACGCGCCGGACCTCAGCGCCAGGATCGATCTGGCGTTCGTCGCCGGGGGAGGGGCGCTGGCCGATCACGCGCTGCTGCACCGGCTGCTGCGAACCGAACCGGAGGCCGTGCTCACCGAGCTGGCGGTGGCCACGGATCTGGTGCTCGGTCTGGTGGTGGCGTACATCGCCGAGCAGCTCGAGCAGGAGCGCGATGCGGGTCGGATGATCGACGGACTCGACATCGGGATCGCCGCCGACCACCTCGGTCGCCTCTTCCTGTCATATCTGGGTACGCCCGGGCGATGGGACCTCGCCGATCCGGTGCAACGGGCCGAACTGGTGCGCACCCGGTTCATGCACGGGATCCTCGTCCATGATTCGCCGTGAGACAGAAGAGCCGATACTGTCTCATCTGTGACATCGGTCAAACTGCTCGAGGAGACACACCCTGACGCCCCAGCCGTGTCAGTCGTGTCAGCCGCGTCAGCCGAGTCAGCCGAGTCAGCCGTGTCAGCCGTGTCGGGCGCTGCTGCGCTCCTCCCGTTCGAGACCTCCGAGCTCACCACCCGGATCTGCCGGGCCTTCCTCACCTGTGTGGCCGCACGGGGCCTGCGGGCGACCTCCGTCGACGATGTCGCCGTCGAGGCGGGCTGCGGACGGGCCACGATCTACCGGGTCATCCCCGGCGGCCGCACCGGTCTGCTGGTGGCCGCCGTGGATCACGGCCTCGCCGTCATCATCGGCGCCTGTATCGACGCAGTGGCCGAAGCATCCGATCTCCACGACGCCGTCGCCCTGTCCATCAGCACCGCCACCTCGATGCTGGCCGAATCCACGGCGCTGCAGCGGCTGCTCGTCGAGGAACCGGGAGCCATCCTGCCGTTCCTCTCGTTCGACGGTCTCACCCCGGTGCTCGACCGTGTGGCCCTGTGGTCGCCGCTGCTGTTCGGTCGCTTCGTCACCGGGGCGCAGGCCCGTGAGGCCGCCGACTGGGTGGCCCGTGTCGTGCTGGCGCAGCTGCGCACGCCGGGCGGCCCGCTCGACCTCACCGACCCCTCCCACTGCCGGCGCCTCGTCGGCACCTTCTTCTGCATCACCCCCGAACCCGAGCTCAGCCGGATCTGAGCAACATCCAAGGAGACACCATGACCTCGACCGAATCCTCCACCGAATCGATCATCGGACGCAGCGACATCAACGATCTCGAGGCGATCCTCTCGATCTCGAACAAGGACGTCCACGAGACCATCCACACCGTCGAGGACAACGCCGATTCGATCTTCACGTGGAACTACGAGAAGGGCGAGCGTCCGGCGCTCAACAAGCTCTACGAGAAGGCCAAGACCTCCCAGTGGAACGGTGAGACCGATCTCCCGTGGCACATCGATGTCGATCAGGAGGCCGTCGTGGTGGCCAACCAGGCTGCCAACAACCGCGGCGCCGATCTCGACGTCTCGGGAACCTGCTTCGAGAAGTGGGGCGACAAGGAGTGGGTGCAGCTCGGCATCGAGGCCCAGAACTGGACCCTCAGCCAGTTCATGCACGGCGAGCAGGGTGCGCTCATCTGCACCGCCAAGATCGTCGAGACCGTGCCGTGGATCGACGCCAAGTACTACGCCGCCACCCAGGTCATGGACGAGGCCCGTCACGTCGAGGTCTTCGCCAAGTACCTGCAGGACAAGCTCTCGGGCTTCTACCCGGTCAACGCCCATCTCGAGATGCTGCTCGACGACATCGTCGCCGACAGCCGCTGGGACATGACCTATCTCGGCATGCAGATCATGGTCGAGGGTCTGGCGCTGGCCGCCTTCGGGTTCATGCATCAGATGACCACCGAGCCGCTGCTCAAGCAGCTGCTGCGCTACGTCATGAGCGATGAGGCCCGCCACGTGGCCTTCGGTGTGCTCTCGCTGAAGGAGTACTACGCCGATCTCACCCAGGCCGAGCTGCGTGAACGTCAGGAGTTCGCGTTCGAGGCCGCCGTGCGCATGCGCGATCGCTTCCTGCAGCAGGAGGTCTGGGAGCGCATGGGTGTTCCCGTGAAGGAGGCCGTGCAGGTCGTGATGCATGATCCCGGCCAGCTGCTGTTCCAGCAGATGCTCTTCGCCAAGATCGTGCCGAACTGCAAGAAGCTCGGTCTGCTCGACGCCGGCGACGGCTGGCTGCGCACCAAGTTCACCGAGCTCGGTGTCATCGACTTCGAGCACATGCCCGACACCGAGGAGGAGTACGAGACCTTCGCACTCGCCGAGGGTGAGGTCGCATCCGCCTGAACCAGCCCCGTCGGCATCGTGGAACCGTTCCGGTGCCGACGGGACCCACTGGTACGGTGATCCCATGAGTCGCTTCGGTTCCGTGATCACCGCCATGATCACCCCGTTCACCCCCTCGGGTGACCTCGATCACGACGGTGCTGCGGAACTGGCCCGGTGGCTGGTCGCCCAGGGCAACGACGCCCTCGTGCTGTCGGGCACCACCGGCGAGGCGGCATGCCTCACCGACGAGGAGCAGGTGGCGCTGTGGCGCACCGTGCGTGCCGCGGTCGACGTGCCGCTCATCGCAGGATCGGGCACCAACGACACCCGTCATGCCGGCGAACTCACCGCACAGGCCGCCGACGCCGGCATGGACGCCGTGCTCGTCGTCACCCCCTATTACAACCGTCCCTCGCAGGCCGGCATCGAGGCGCATTTCCGTCATGTGGCCTCCTGCACGCCGCTGCCGGTCATCGTCTACGACATCCCGGTCCGCACCGGACGCAAGATCTCCGCCGAACTCATCGGGCGCTTCGCCACCGAGATCCCGAACGTCGTCGGTCTCAAGGATGCCGCCGGCGATCCGGGGGCCACGGCCGAGGTCATCGCTGCGGCACCCGCCGGTTTCGAGGTCTTCAGCGGCGACGACTCGCTCACCCTGCCGTTGCTCGCCGTCGGTGCGGTCGGGGTCATCGGCGTCGCCACCCATTGGGCGGCCCCGGTCATGCGCGACATGATCCACGCGTTCCAGCGGGGCGACATCGCCGCCGCCCGAGCCCTCAACGCCCGCCTGCTCGAGAGCTATGCCTTCGAGACCGGCGATCTCAATCCCAATCCGGTGCCGACCAAGGCCATGTTGCGGGCGCTCGGACAGCCCGCCGGTCCGTGCCGCCCACCAATGGGCTTCGGCCCCGAGGATCTCGAGGCCCGTGCGCTCGCGGTGCACGAGAGGCTGTATGCGTGAGCAGACGAACTGAATCGACCGGGAAGAACCCCGTCCGTGTCACCTTCCTCGGAGGGCTCGGCGAGATCGGTCGCAACTGTGCCTGCATCGAGGTGGATGGCTCGATCATGCTGGTCGACTGCGGCCTCATGTTCCCCGATCTCGACATGCTGGGCATCGATCTCGTCCTGCCCGATTTCACCTATCTGCGTGAGAACGCCGATCGGATCGTGGGCTGCATCGCCACCCATGGGCACGAGGATCATGTCGGCGGTCTGTCGTACCTGCTGCGCGAGCTGTCGTTCCCGATCTTCGGCTCGGCGCTCACCCTCGGCCTGGCCCGCAATCGCATCGAGGAGGCGGGGCTGCTCGACCGCACCGAGTTCATCGCCGTCGCCGACGGTGAGCGCCGGCAGATCGGTCCGTTCGATGTGGAGTTCATCCCGGTCACCCATTCGGTGCCCCATGGTCTGGCCACGGCGTTCCACACGCCCCAGGGCGTCATCCTGCACACCGGTGATTTCAAGCTCGATCTCACACCGGTCGACGGCCGCCTGACCGATCTCGCCCGCATCGGTGCCATCGCCTCCGACGAGGGCATCCGCCTGCTGCTCTCGGACTCCACCAACGCCGACGAACGCGGCCATGCGGCGTCAGAGACCACCGTCGGTGGGGTGCTCTACGACCTCTTCCACCGCTTCGAGGGTCGGCGGATCATCACGACCTGCTTCGCCAGCCACATCCATCGGGTCCAGCAGATCGCCGATGCCGCCATCGCCTTCGACCGGGTGGTGGCCACCATGGGCCTCTCCATGAAGAAGAACGTGCGCATGGCCCGCGAGATGGGACTGCTGAACATCCCGGAGAACCGTCTGCGCGACATCACCGACATCGATGACCTTCCCCCGGAGAGGGTCTGCATCATCTCCACCGGCAGTCAGGGTGAGCCCATGTCGGCGCTCGCGCTCATGGCTGCCAACGAGAACCGCTGGATCACCCTCAGCTCCGACGATGTCGTGATCATGAGTTCGCATCCCATCCCGGGCAACGAGCAGGACGTCTCGAAGGTCATCAACGGACTCGTGCGTCTCGGCGCGGAGGTCGTGCATTCGGGTATCGCCGATGTGCACGCCTCCGGCCATGCCAAGTCCGAGGACCTCAAGATGCTGCTGTCGATCGTGCGGCCCGAATGGTTCATCCCGGTGCACGGCGAGTACCGCCACCTCGTGGCCCACGCCAAGCTGGGCCGTCAGATGGGCGTGCCCGCCGACCACATCATCGTCTGCACCGACGGCGATCAGGTCATCCTCGACGAGAAGGGCATGCGGCCATCGGCACAGGTGCCGGCGGGGTACCTCTACGTCGACGGCATCATCGGTGATGTCGGTACCGGTGTGCTCCGTGATCGACGGGTGCTGGCCGATGAGGGCGTGGTCGTGGTGATCGTCGGCGTCGATCTCCAGGACCACTCGATCATGATGGGCCCCGAGATCATCACGAGGGGCTGGGTGCATGCTCCCGAGGCCGAGGATCTCCTCGACATGTGCGCCGAGCGTGTGCGGGTCGCCGTGCTCGACTCCATGCGCAACAACGCCACCGACACCGAATCGCTGTCGAGGGTCGTGCGCCGGGCTGCCGGCAAGTTCGTGAGCGAGCAGACCAAGCGTCGTCCGATGATCGTGCCGGTCATCATGGAGGCCTGAGGTCCGCTCCGTGCGCTGCGTTTCCGGGAGGTGGGCGGAGGCGCCTACCCTTGGCCCTCATGTCTGACGTCCCTGTCGCACTCACCCCGAACCCCCGTGTGCCCGAGCGGCCCCGACTCTCGACCGAGGCGGCCCGCGAGGCCATCCGGGCCGCCGGAGTCGCCCTGCTCGACGAGCGACGTCAGCTCACGCTCGATGAACTCTCGGCGCTGGCCGATGTGCCGGACTCCTCGGTGCCGGCGCTCGCCGCGCTGGCCCATGATGTGCGCCTCGAATGGTGCGGCGACACCGTCGAGGTGGAGGGGATCCTCTCGGCCAAGACCGGTGGCTGCCCCGAGGACTGTCACTTCTGTTCCCAGTCGGCGAAGTTCGAATCGCCGGTGCAGGCCACACCGTTCCTCGACACCGCCGAGGTCATCGAGGCCGCCCGCGAGACCGCGGCGCTCGGAGCCAGCGAGTTCTGCATCGTGCTGGCCATCCGCGGCCCTGATGAGCGCACCATGCAGCGCATCCTCGAACTGGTGCCGATCGTGCGCGAGGAGACCGGTCTCAACGTGGCCGTCAGCGCCGGCATCGTCACCGATGAGCAGGCCCGTCGTCTCGCCGAGGGCGGCGTGCATCGCTACAACCACAACCTCGAGACCTCCGAGTCGTTCTTCCCGAACGTCGTCACCACCCACTCATGGGCCGAGCGCTTCGACACCTGCAAGCTGGTGCGCGATCACGGCATGGAGCTGTGCTGCGGTGTGCTGCTCGGCATGGGGGAGTCGGTGGATCAGCGTCTCGAGCTCATCGGGCAGCTCCGGGCGGTGGAACCGGCCGAGGTGCCCGTGAACTTCCTCAATCCCCGCCCCGGCACCCCGTTCTCCGGCCGCCCGCTGGTCGAACCGCTCGAGGCCATCCGCTGGATCGCCCTGTTCCGTCTCGGGCTGCCGTCGGTCATCCTGCGCTACGCGGGCGGTCGGGAGGTCACGCTGCGCGAGCTGCAGGCCCTCGGTCTCACCTCGGGGATCAACGCCCTCATCGTGGGCAACTACCTCACCACGCTCGGTCGCTCCGCCGATGAGGACCTCCAGATGCTCGAGGACCTGCATATGCCCATCGGTGCGCTGTCGAAGGCGTTCTGAGCCACATCGCGGTGGATGCGGAGACCTTCTGCCGCTGGTGCGGCACGTCGCTGTCGGATCATCCGGCGAAGGAGTGCCGGCGCGAACTCGACCCGCCGCGGTTCTGCACCGTGTGCGGTCGTCGACTGCGCGTGCTGGTGACGCCCGGTGGATGGCGGGCGAACTGTCGTGACCACGGTGAACTCGCCGACTGAGCCCGGCTGATCGCTCGGTCGAGGCTCGGTCGAGGCTCGGTCGAGGCTCAGTCTCGGGCTCGGTCGAGGCTCGGCGCGGGTCAGCCGGTGTAGCTGGGTGCCACCACGGCCCGGGCCAGGTTGCAGGTCTGGATCTCGGCTCCGGTGGGGACGACCGCGCCGGAATCGGGGACACCGTTGAACCGATCGCTCATCCAGTCGAGCATCGACGGAGCGGACGGCAGGATCACACCGGCGTGGCTCTGGCCCGGGAACACCCAGCGGGTCTCGGTCTGACCGAGTCCGCAGAGGGTGTCGAACATCATCTTCGACGCCACCACGGGGATCTGCTCATCGTTGCCACCGTGGATGATCAGCAGCGGAGCATCGAAGGATTCGGTGAAGGCACCGGGGTCGTTCTGGCGCAGCAGCGTGTTCCACTCGGGGACAGTGGCCGGGTCGGCCTTCTGGAGCGTGGAGAAGTCCACTCCCGTGGACACCGAGTTGAGATAGCCGGTGCAGCCCTGATCGACGTTGTCGAGCCACGTGAGGCCGGCTGGGGTGAGGACCTTGTCGAGCGGGGCGAGTGTGTCGCCGTAGGCGGCGTTGAGACCCGCTGCCGCCATGCCGATGTAGTACTTGTACGGGCTCCTCTGGAGGGCGGCGTTGATGAGCAGCATCTGCGACGGCGGCGCGCCGGCGACGACACCGAGGAGATCGAGATCGGGCGCCCAGGTCGCGGCGATATGTCCGGCGAACATCGCCGCATGCCCACCCTGCGAATGGCCCCAGACGATGTAGTTGGTCGAGGCCCCGACCTCGGGCATGGAGACGGCGGTCTTCACGATGTCGAGGGTGCCGCGCCCCTCGCTGATGCCGGCGATGTAGGGGTGTCGTCCCGGGGTGGCGAGACCCTCATAGTCGCTGGCGGTGACCACGTAGCCCCTGTCGAGCAGTCCGTTGGCCAGCATCACGAACTCGGAGCTCGCCGGGTCGAGCGAGGGTGCGCAGGAATCGGCGATGCCGGTGGTGCCATGCGCCCACGTGACCACATCATGGGAGGGTGCGGCATCGGCGGGCCGGGCGATCAGGCCGGTGACGGCGATATCGGTGCCGTCGACGGCCTGCGAGTGGTACATGACCCGCCACAACGAACCGTGGAGACCCGGTGCGGAGACCGGCTCGCTGGAGATGAGGGTGCCCGGTGCGCCCGCGGGCAGGGGCGAGGGCACCGTGTAGAAGGTGGGGAGTACAGGAACCGGGGGGATGGCCGAAGCCCCCGGGGCCTGCACCGCGATGGCGCCGGCGACGAGCAGGCCTGCGGCGAGGACGGTGACGGATCTGCGGATGGACATTGGGCACCCCTTCTGGTTCGGGGGAACGGTAGTTCGTGGCCACCCCCGGCGCCGATGCAGCCGGATCGGTCCCGAGCGACACGGATCGGGTCCGCATCCCCACATCGGCCCCGTCGGGCCGGTACCATCTCATTCGGCGAGCGGAGGGGGCCACGAGAGAATCGCGCACGCCTGTGGCCACGAAACAGACATCTCCAGCATCCCGAGCGAAGTCGCCGAAGGCATCGTCCTCCGCGACCTCCAGCGGTTCGAAGCGTCCGTCGTCGGGGGCGAACAGCTCCCGCAAGCCCTCCGCTTCCCGAAAGCCGGCGGCATCGGGCCGATCGACGAGTTCGCGCGCCGCGGGCGGCCGGGGCAGCGCGGCCAAGGGTCGTGCGGGTGCGACGAAGCGCCCCAGCGGCGGTGCGGTCTCGCAGGTCCTGGCGGGCCATGGTCACGACATGTGGGGCGTGGCGCTCGTGGCACTCGGTCTGCTCACGGCACTCGGTGTGTACGGGGATCTCGCCGGTCCGCTCGGTCGGGGTCTCGCTGATGTGTTCGGGGCGGTGTTCGGTTCCATGCGCATCATGGCCGCCCCGGTGCTGGTGGTGGCCGGTGCCCTGATGCTCCGCGGTCCGCGCGCCGCCGCAGGTTCCACCGGACCGGCCGCCGGTGTGGTCACGGTCCGACTCGTCATCGGCACGATGCTGATCTTCACGGCCATCGACGGTCTGCTGTTCATCACCCACGGTCGGCCGGCCCTCGACGCGCCGCTCGACGACATCATCGCCGCCGGTGGTTACCTCGGCGCACTCATCGGCATGCCGCTCGTGGCGCTGCTCGCACCGTGGGGCGCCGGTCTGGTCATGGTGGCCATCGCCGTGCTGGGTCTGGTCATCGCCACGGGTGTCTCGGTGCGCACCGCCGCCCGCCGCACCGCCGATGGTGTCCGTCCCGTGCAGGGTGTGCTGCGTCGGGGTGTCGACTCCCTGTTCGAGGTGGGGGCAACTGGACCGGCGACGACCGAGGCGTCCGACGATGCGCCGGCACCGTTGTTCATCGACGGTTCCACCGCGGAGATCGACGAGATCGACGATCTGCACGGCGAGCTCATCGACCCCTCCGTCGGTCTCTATGACGATGAAGCGATCGATGTCGACGTCGAGGCGGACCGCCACGGCGTGTTCGTCGCCGGTGACGAGGGCGACGCCGACGCCGACGATGCCCTCGACGTGCATGTGCCCACCGCCGAGGAGGTGCCGGCCGGTTCGCAGCAGCTCGTCATGCCGATCGGCCCCGCGGCGAAGCCGGTGGTCTGGAAGCTGCCGCCGCTCAAGATGCTCGAGCGCTCCAAGGTGCAGGAGGTGGATCGCGCCCAGGTCGAGGCCCGCGGCAAACTCCTCGAGGCGGCGCTCGCCGAGCACGGCGTGCAGACCCGCCTCATCGGCATGGTGGTGGGCCCCACCGTCACCCGGTACGAACTCGAACTGGCCGCCGGCGTGAAGGTCGCCAAGGTCACGAGCCTGCACAAGGACATCGCCTATTCGATGGCGACCCCCGACGTGCGCATCCTCGCGCCGATCCCCGGCAAGCAGGCCATCGGTGTCGAGGTGCCCAACGACTCCCGACAGGTGGTGGCCGTCGGCGACATCCTCGCCTCACCCGAGGCCCGGGCGGCGACGAACCCGCTCGAGGTGGCCATCGGTCGCGACATCAACGGGCGCTCGATCCTCGCCGATCTCTCGAAGATGCCCCACATCCTCATCGCCGGCGCCACCGGTGCGGGCAAGTCCTCCTGCATCAACTCGCTGCTCACCTCGATCCTCATGCGGTCCACCCCGGATCAGGTGCGACTCATCCTCATCGACCCCAAGCGGGTCGAGCTCGGGCAGTACAACCGCCTGCCGCATCTGCTCACCCAGGTGGTGACCAATCCGAAGAAGGCGGCCAACGCGCTCGCCTGGACCGTCAAGGAGATGGAGCGGCGATACGACCTGCTCTCCGAGGTCGGGTTCCGCGACATCGACGGCTACAACTCTGCCTACGACCGCGGCGAACTCATCGATGACCCCGACATGGGGCTCGAGTACGACCGCCTGCCCTACATCCTCGTGGTGGTGGACGAGCTCAACGACCTGATGATGGTCGCCGCCCGTGATGTCGAGGAGTCCATCTGTCGCATCGCCCAGATGGCCCGAGCCGTCGGCATCCATCTGGTGATCGCCACCCAGCGACCCTCGGTCAACGTGATCACCGGCGTGATCAAGGCGAACGTGCCGGCCCGTCTCGCCTTCGCCGTGTCGAGCCTCGCCGATTCACGGGTCATCCTCGATCAGGGTGGCGCCGAGAAGCTCCTCGGACGCGGCGACATGCTGCTGCTCGGTCCGAGTTCGAGCATCGCCCAGCGCATCCAGGGTGCGTGGGTCACCGAGGACGAGGTGCGAGCAGTCGTCGCCGCATGGCGCAAGCAGTCGCCCGATGTCGCCTACGACCAGTCCGTGCAGGGCGCCGAGGAGGCCGCCGGCAGCAGCTCGGGCGGTGCGACCGGCGCCGATGGTGATGACGACGACGATCTGCTCATCGCGGCGACCGAACTGGTGGTCCGCTCGCAGCTCGGATCGACCTCGATGCTCCAGCGCAAGCTCCGGGTCGGGTTCGCCCGCGCCGGCCGGCTCATGGATCTGCTCGAACAGCGCGGCGTCGTCGGTCCGTCGGAGGGGTCGAAGGCCCGTGCGGTGCTCATCACCCCCGAGGAGTTCGACGCCGGCATCACCGGCACCTCGGGCGACTGATGTCCCGGTCGGCTCGCCTACGATGAGCCGATGACCGGCAGCTACTGGATCGAGACCCTCGGCTGCCCGAAGAACCAGGTCGATTCCGACAAGCTCGTCGGCACCATGGTCGCCGATGGTCTCGTGGCCGCCGCATCCCCCGACGCCGCCGATGTGGTCGTGGTGAACACCTGCGCCTTCGTGGAGGAGGCCCGGCAGGAGTCCATCGATGTGATCCTCGGTCTCGATTCGGTCCGTGCACCCGGGGCCCGGCTCGTGGTCACCGGCTGCATGGCCGAGCGCTATGGCGCCGAACTCGCCGAGGCACTCCCCGAGGTGGATGCCGTCAGCGGCTTCGGCCAGTCGATCACCGGGGTGCCCGTCTCGTTGTCGGTCAAGCCGGCCGGGGCTGCACCGGTGCCGGCCTTCGATCTGCTCAACCTGCCCCGCCCCCGCTCCGAATCCCCCTGGGCCTATGTGAAGGTGGCCGAGGGCTGCGACCGGGCCTGCGGGTTCTGCGCCATCCCGTCGTTCCGGGGCAAGCAGCGGTCCCGTGCCGTCGGCGACATCCTCGCCGAGGTCGAGCAGCTCGGCGCCCGCGAGATCGTGCTCGTGGCCCAGGATCTCGCCGCCTTCGGTCGCGATCAGGGTGTCGGGGAGCGAGCCATCGTCCCGCTCGTGGAGCAGGTGGCGCAGCTCGTCGATCGGGTCCGGCTCCTCTACCTGTACCCCTCCGATCTCACCGATGGGCTCATCGACGCGATCTGCGCCACCGGCGTGCCCTACTTCGATCTCTCGCTGCAGCATGTCTCGGGACCGCTGCTGCGCCGGATGCGTCGATGGGGCGATGGTGGGCGCTTCCTCGATCGCATCGCCGACATCCGCAGGCGGGAACCCGATGCCGCGTTCCGCTCGAACTTCATCGTCGGCTATCCGGGGGAGACCGAAGCCGATCACGACCAGTTGCTCGCGTTCGTAGAGCAGGCACAGCTCGACTGGTGCGGGTTCTTCTCGTTCTCGCGTGAGGATGGCACCTACGCTGCGGATCTCGACGGTGTCGTCCCCGAGGGGCTCATGATGGAACGTCTGGCCGAACTCCGAGAGCTCCAGGATGCCATCACCTGGGCGCGTCGCGATTCGCTCATCGGCTCCACCGTCGAGGTGCTCGTCGATGCGCCCGGTCGCGGCCGCTCCCATCGGGAGGCCCCCGAGATCGACGGCGTCGTCCTGCTCGATCCGGCCCTCGATGTCGGGTCCTTCGCCACCGTCGAGATCCTCGACGCCCTCGGCCCCGACCTCGTCACCGCCGGGGCATCGCTCGGGGATGACGACGATGAGTGATCCCAAGGGAGATCCGAACTACGGACCCGACGCCATCGCCACCCCGGCGAACATGGTCACCATCCTGCGACTCCTCGTGTCGCCGCTGCTGTTCGCCATGATCAGCGACTCCGAGAGCGGATGGCTGGTGTTCCTGCTGTGGAGCGTCCTCTCCTTCAGCGATGGCGTCGACGGCTGGTTCGCCCGACGACACGGCACCACCCGGAGCGGGGCGTTCCTCGATCCGCTCGCCGACAAGGTGCTCATCCTCGGGGCGCTGTTCTCGCTCGTCGCCAACGGTCGCTTCCCGGTGTGGCCGGTGGTCATCATCGCCGTCCGCGAGATCGCCATCACGCTCTACCGCTCCTACTGGGGACGCCGCGGTCTGGCCGTGCCGGCGCGTCGCTCGGCCAAGATCAAGACGCTCGTCCAGTCGCTCGCCGTGGGTGCGGTGCTCTGCCCGCTCACCACCGGGGCGATCTGGTTCGCCGATTCCCTCCTCTACGCCGCCACGTTCCTTGCCCTGTTCAGCGCCGGGCAGTACATCGTCGACGGCAGTCGGGCGGCCACCACCATGGGCGACCGGAGCGGCATCACGAGATGAGTCAGGCGCACCTCGAACAGGAGCATCCGGCACAACTGGTCCCGTTCCTCGAACTCTTCTACGACCTCGTGTTCGTGGCCTCGACGATGGTGCTGTCCAACGAGTTCTCCCATTCGGTGAACTGGCATGTGGCCGGCACGTGTGCGCTCATGTTCATCCTCCTGTGGCTGCTGTGGTTCCACACCACCGTCCTCATGAACGTCGAGCGTCGTGATGATCTCGGTCAGCGCGGTCTGGTGTTCGCCCAGATGTTCATGATCTTCGTGACCACCCTGGCGTTCATCGACAGCTCGATCGCAGACGTCGATCTCGTCGGTGCCGGGTACCTCGTGGCCATCCTCATCGTGGCCTACGGCCATCATCGGATCGTCGAACTGCCCGATCCCGTCGGTGGTTGGGCCCGGGCCCGACGCAATCGCCTCGCGCTCGCCGGTGCCGTCGTGTTCGCCGGCATCGTCCTGCCGGACGGCATCGACTGGGCGCTGTACGCGATCGCGATCGTCCTGCTCGTGCTGCCGACCTCGTTCGCCACCTGGCGCGGCCGGCCGGTGCCGCCGGTCGACGAACATCATCTGGCCGAGCGGGCGGCGCTGCTCACCCTCATCGTGATGGGCGAGGCGTTCGTGAAGTCCGCGCTCGTCATCTCCTCGGGTTCGATCACCGGCTGGGACATGATCGCCCTCGCCGTGCTGTTCGTGATCCTCTTCGGACTGTTCGCCTCCTACTTCGACGACATCCCACGAGCGGGCATCCGCAGCGGCGATCTCTCAGGAGAGATGTGGCTGCTGGCGCATCTCGTGCTGCAGCTCTCGATCGTGGTCCTGGCGGTCGGGGTCTCGAAGTTCCTGCAGGTCGGCGAGGCCGGCGTGCCCACGAAGTCGATCGTCATCCTGATGGTGGCGTACTCGGGCATCTTCGTCGGGCTGGCCCTCATCGGTGCCTGCAGCCGACGGTCGAAGCATGCCGAGATGCTCCTGCTCCGTCTGTTCACCGCAGCGATCGCGGTGGTGGGCGGGTTCGCCGCCATCTCCGTCGAGGCGTTCACCCCCGGCGAGTACCTGCTGCTCCTCGCCGCCCTGTCGAGTGTGCATTCGCTGCTCGCGGCACGTCTTCGCGTGCGGAGCACCATCGTCGGGGATCCGACCACGCCGCCTGATCCCGATGATCACACCACCCGATCCATCCCATCCCCGGAGGCATCCCCATGAACTGCGAAGTCGTCGCCGTCGGCACCGAACTGCTGCTCGGCCAGATCGTCGACACCAACTCCTCCTGGATCGGTGAGCAGCTCGCCCTCGCCGGGATCGACTGCTTCCTGCAGACCAAGGTCGGGGACAACTGGGACCGCATCTCCACCGCGCTGCGGGTGGCGCTGGATCGCAGCGACGCCGTCATCGTGTGCGGCGGACTCGGGCCGACCCAGGACGACATCACCCGTGATGTGATCGCCGAGGTGATGGGTGTCGCCCTCGAGGAGGATGAGGAGGTCGTCGAGCGTCTCCTCGAGATGTTCGGATCCCGCGGCCGCAGCATGCCGCGCAACAATCTCCGTCAGGCGCTCGTGCCGGTGGGGGCCACGCGCATCGCCCAGCAGCCCGGCACCGCCCCGGGCCTGGTGTGCCCCGTGGGCGACAAGGTCATCTTCGCCGTGCCGGGGGTCCCCTATGAGATGCAGGAGATGGTGACAGGCACCGTCATTCCCGAACTCCGTCGCCGGGCGGGCGACACCGGGGTCATCCGCAGTCGCACCATCCGCACCTGGGGCCATTCCGAATCCGGGATCGCCGAGATGCTCGCCGATCGGCTCGATGAACTCGATCGCACCGGCACGGCCACCATCGCGTTCCTGGCCAGTGGCATCGAGGGTCTGAAGGTGCGGGTCACGGCGAAGGCCGACACCGAGGCCGAGGCCGAGGCGGTGGTCGCCGCCGAGGTCGCCGAGGTGGCTCAGATCCTCGCCGACTACGTGTTCTCGATCCATGACGAGACGATGGAGAAGGTCGTCATCGATCTCCTGCGCGAGCGGGGGCTCACCCTCGGCATCGCCGAATCACTCACCGGCGGCATGATCGCGTCCCGTCTCGCCGGGATCCCGGGGGCGAGCGCCGTGCTGCGCGGCGGCGTCGTGTCCTACGCCGACGAGGTCAAGTTCGAGGTCCTCGGCGTGCCGGAGGGTCCTGTGGTCTCCGAGGAGACCGCCATCGCCATGTCGGAAGGCGCGTGTCAGGTGCTGGGCAGCGATGTGGCGATCGCCACCACCGGCGTGGCCGGACCCGAGCCGCTCGAGGGAGTGGCCCCGGGCACGGCCTATCTGGCCACCAGCGTCGGCGGGGTCACCGAGGTCGGCATGGTGCGCTTCCCGGGCGATCGCGAACGCGTGCGCCAGTTCTGCGTCATCACCGTGCTGGACCATCTCCGTCGGAGGCTGCTGGCCCTGTGAACCCGCGATGTCCGGGGCTGAGTGCCGTCGGGTCGGTGTGCCGTCGGGTCGGTGTG
>CANFHM010000023.1 GCA_947446975.1 Microthrixaceae bacterium | reverse complement strand
GGCCGCAGTCGCTCCGAAGGACCGTCGTCCCTATGGCATCCGTGATTCCAAGCTGCTCACCGAGGCCGAACGGGAACGATCCTTCGATCGCATCGCCGAGTGGTGCGACGCCTGGTCGATCGGGGTCGTGGATCACGACGAATGCGACGCCCTCGGCATGTCGGCCGCTCTGCGAGCCGCCGCGCAACGGGCACTCGCCGCGCTCGGTGTCGCCCCCGATCGGGTCCTGCTCGACGGGTCCGTGGACTTCGTCGGCGGTGGCATCACCCGCACGATCGTGAAGGGGGACGCCACCTGTGTCTCCATCGCTGCGGCCTCGATCCTGGCGAAGGTCAGCCGCGATCGCATGATGCGGGCGGAGGCCGAGCACTTCCCGGGGTTCGAGTTCCACGCGAACAAGGGGTACCCGTGTCCGAAGCACCGCATGGCCCTCGAAGCCGGCGGTCCCACCTCGATCCATCGACGGTCATGGTCGTTCATGGACGGACTCCCATGGTCGGGGTTGGCGCGGACACCATCGTTCGATGAGCCGCCCACACTGTTCTGAGTCGCCGGTGCACCGCTGCACCGCTGCACCGCTGACCTCGGGGCGGGTCCGATCCGGTGCTGGGGATCGGGCACCGCTACCCTCGCCCCATGACGAGAACCGCCCGCGCCATCCTCCTCGCGTTCATCGTCTGGACGGCGTTCGTCTGGACCAGTCGCATCTCCAACACGCTGCGATCCACCACCGAGTCCACGGGCGGCAAGGTGTTCTCCACGGTGCTGTCGGTACTGATGCTCGTCCTCGCCGCGTCGGTCCTGGTGGCGCTGGCGCGCGGGTGGCGGTCGCCCATGTCGGCGGCGTCGATCCGCTCGCTGCGGGTCGCGGCGATCGCCACGGTGGTGGTCTGGCTCGTGCGGGTGCCGCAGATCGTGTTCCTTGACGATGACCCCACCCATGGCGCCCCGTTCAAGATCGTGCATTCGGTGCTGGGTCTCATCTCGATCACCCTGGCCGCCGGCGTGTGGATGGTTGCCCGTCAGGCCGACGCCGACGCACATGGCAGCATCACCGGGGATCCGGCTCGGGCGGGTCGGTAGGCGCCGACTACGCTCCGGGTCCTATGGGTCAGCCAGTCACCGTCATCGAAAAAGCGTCGCCGTATCCCGATGTGGTCCGTTTCGAGACCAATCGTGCGCTCACCGGCATGGGACACGAGTCGTACCGTTCCCTCGACGATGTGAAGGCGGACCGCCCACCTGACCGCGTCGCCCGGGCCCTGTTCGAGCACGGCGGTGTGGCTGCGGTGCATGTCAACGCCAACGTCATCACCGTGCACCTGTCGCGTGCCGATGGCGCCAGCGGCCTCAAGCAGGTCATCGAGGAGCTCTACACGTACTACCGCGAGGGCGTCGAGGTGCCCTCGCTCGAGGCACCCGCAGCCGAGGCCGAGTAGCACCATGGCCGCCTTCAAGCTCGGGATCCAGCTGCAGCCCCAGCACACCACCATGGAGGATCTGCGCACCGCCTGGCGGGCCGCCGATGCCATGGGTGCTGATTCGATCTGGACCTGGGATCACTTCTTCCCGCTCTACGGCGAACCCGACGGCGCCCATTTCGAGGGCTGGGTCACGCTGGCCGCCATGGCCGCCGACACCGCACATGCCCAGGTCGGCATGCTCGTCACGGGCAACACGTACCGCAACCCCGAACTGCTCGCCGACATGGCCCGCACCCTCGACCATGTGAGCAACGGGCGGGCCTGTCTCGGTCTCGGTGCCGGATGGTTCGAACGCGACTACGACGAGTACGGCTACGAGTTCGGCACCCCCGGTTCCCGACTCCGGGCACTCGAGGAGGCACTCGTGCGCATCCGCACCCGCGTGGCCGCCCTCAACCCGGCGCCCATCGGGGCACTCCCGATCATGATCGGCGGGGGAGGCGAGAAGGTCACCCTGCGCATCACGGCCCAGTACGCCGACCAGTGGAACACCTTCGGTCCGCCCGAGAACTTCGCCCACAAGAACGCCATCCTCGACCAGTGGTGCGCCGAGGTGGGCCGCGACCCCCGCGAGATCGAGCGCACGGTGGGCATCGGCGCCGACGAGATCGACGCCGTCGAGGCCTATCTCGAGGCCGGTGCCGACCATCTCATCCTCATGACCGGCACCCGTGGTGCCTTCGATCTGAGCGCTCTCGAACGGTTCCTCGCCATCAGGGACTGAAACCGGTTGCCAGTATCGAACAGGTGTTCGATACTGGGGGCATGAACCTCCCCGTCGATCTCGCCGCCCTGCGCAGCCTGTCGGCCTCCATCGCCCCTGTCGTCCCGGCCGGCGAACGGGTGCTCCCCGTGGGTCGGGCCCTGCAGCCGCTGCTGCCCGACGGCGCCCTCGTGCGCGGGTCCTCGGTGCAGCTGCTCGGGGTGGGTGCCAGCTCATTGGCCCTGGCCCTGCTGGCCGAACCCTCCGCCGCGGGCTGCTGGACCGCCGTGGTCGGTCTGCCCGAGCTCGGTCTGCTCGCCGCCGACGAGCACGGGCTCGCCCTCGAACGCCTCCTGCTCATCGACCCACCCCCCGATCGCCGTGCGGTCGAGGTGGTGGCCGCCCTCGTCGACGGCATCGAGCTCGTGGTGCTCGACACGCGCCTTCCCATCGGTGCCTCCGATGCCCGGCGGCTGGCCGCCCGTGCCAGGGAGCGCGGGGCCGTGGTGCTGCTGGTGCAGCCCGGAGTCCCGGGGGAGGGGTCCGGGGCGCTGCGCTGGTCGCCGGATGTGGCGCTCACCGTGCGCGAGCAGCGCTGGCAGGGCCTCGGCATGGGTCATGGGGTGCTGCGTCGTCGTCGGGTCCTCGTGGAGGCCGAGGGTCGGGGTCGATGGTCGCGGCAGCGTCGTGCCGCACTGCTGCTGCCCACCTCCGAGGGGTCGGTCACCGCGGCCCCCGATGCCCCCGACGAGGGTCGGGTCCTGGTGCCGTTCGGATCGGTGGATCGTGCCGTCAGCTGAGCAGCGTCCGTCAGCTGAGCCCGCACCGCGGCCACAGGATCGTGTCCTGCGCTGTCTCGTGGTGGTGTGTCCGCAGTGGTCGCTCATGGCCGCCGGTGCTGCGCCCGAGATCGCCGCAGTGGTCATGCGGGCCGATCGGGTGGTGGCGGTCACGCCGGCGGCACGGGCGGAGGGCATCGAGGTCGGGCACCGGCGCCGCCAGGCCCAGGCCCGCTGTCCGTCGCTGCAGGTGCATGAGTCCGATCCCGATCGCGACGCCCGGCTGTTCCATGCCGTCGGTGGTGCGCTCGAGCGCTTCACCCCGCGCATCGAGCTCTCCACCCCCGGGGTCGCGGCCTTCCCCACCCGCGGGCCCTCGCGCTACTTCGGCGGCGATCAGGCGCTGGCCGCAGCGGTGCTGACCGAGGTCCGTGGGGTCACCGGCGCACTGGGCTGGCCGCAGGGTGCCGGGGTGGGTGTGGCCGATGGTCGGTTCGTGGCCGAGCAGGTGGCGCGGCGGCAGCTGGCCGACCCCGACGCCGCCATGGTCCTGCCCCCGGGGGGTTCCCGATCCTTCCTCGCCCCGATGCCGGTGCAGTCCCTCGCCCGGCCCGAGCTCGCCGATGTGCTGCTGCGTCTGGGCCTGCGCACCCTCGGGTCCTTCGCCGCACTCCCGGCCGCCGATGTGGTCGCCCGGTTCGGGGCCGAGGGTCTGCTCGCCCATCGTCTGGCCGGGGGTCTCGACGAGCATCCGCCCCGCAGTGCACCTCTGCCACCGCATCTCTCGGTCACCATCGAGCTCGACCCGCCCATCGACCGCGTCGATCGCGCCGCCTTCGTGGCCCGGGGTCTGGCCGAGCAGCTGCATACAGGGCTCGAGGCCGAGGGGCTGTCGTGCACGCGCGTGTGCATCGCGGCCGAGACCGACACGGGGGAGTGCAATGAACGGCTCTGGCGGGCCGAGGGTGCGCTCGGGGTGGGGGCCATCACCGACCGGGTCCGCTGGCAGCTCGATGGCTGGCTGAACGGACCCGCCGTGCTGCGTCCCACCAGCGGCATCTCCCGGTTGTCGCTCATCCCCGATGAGGTGGGACCGGCCCGGGGGCGGCAGCTCGGGTTCTGGGGTGGCGAGACCGCCGCCGATGCCCGTGCGGCCCGCACGCTGGCCCGGGTGCAGGGCCTCGTCGGTCCCGACGCCGTCACCGTCCCCGAACGCCGCGGTGGTCGTGGTCCGCTCGCCGCCGTCGTGCGGGCACCGGTGCTCACCCTCGATCCCGACCACGCTCCCGCCCGACGGTCGGGCCATGGTCCGCAGCCCCCATGGCCCGGGCGGGTGCCCGCCCCCTCACCGGCGTTCGTGCCCGCCGAACCCCGGGCCACCCATGTGCTCGACACCGACCGGCGCGAACTCGCGGTGTCGGGTCGCGGCGCCCTCAGCGCACCCCCGGCGTTCGTCGAGCTCCCCGATGGTCGGACCCTCTCGGTGGCGGCATGGGCCGGCCCCTGGCTGGTCGATGAACGCTGGTGGGACACGCTCGCCCACGACCGTCGGGCCCGGCTGCAGCTCCAGTTCACCGATGGCCGGGCCGCGCTGGTGGCCTGTGTCGGCGGTCGCTGGTCGTTCGAGGGCTGGTACGACTGATGCCGGCCCGTCCCATCGGTGGCGATGGCTCCGACGCCCCGGCCTGGTCGCGCAAGCGATCCCCCTATGAGGCGCCCTCCCTCATCCGCCGCCCCTCCACCACGCCCTATGCCGAACTGCACTGCCATTCGCAGTTCAGTTTCCTCGACGGTGCCTGTGCCCCCGAGGTGCTGGTGGAGGAGGCCGTGCGCCTCGGTCTCGAAGCTCTGGCCATCACCGATCACGACGGCTTCTACGGCGTGGTGCGGTTCGCCGAGGCGGCCCGGGAGTTCGGTCTGCCCACGGTGTTCGGCGCCGAACTCACCCTCGGTCGCTCGCGGGCTCCGGTGGGCGATCCCGACCCCGGGCTCGAGGACGGCGAATCCCATCTCGTGGTGCTGGCCCGCGATCCACGCGGCTACGCCCTGCTGGCCCGGGCCATCAGCGAGGCCCAGCTGCGCGGGGCCAAGGGGGCGCCGGTGCTGTCGCTGGCCCAGCTGGCCCAGCTCGGTGGCACCGCCGCCCCTGCCGCCGATCAGGGGCACTGGATGGTGCTCACCGGCTGTCGCAAGGGCGCCGTGGCGGCCTCGCTCGAACGCTCCGGTCCCGCCGCCGCGCAGCACGAACTCGCCCGACTGGTCGAGGCCTTCGGTCGCGACCATCTCGCCGTCGAGCTCTGGGATCACGGCCATCCGCTCGACTCGGCCCGCAACGACGCCCTGGCCGAGCTGGCCCTGCGGGTCGGGGTCGATCCGGTGGCCACCATGAACGCCCACTACGCCAGCCCCGCCCAGCGGCCGCTGGCCACCGCCATCGCCGCGGTGCGCGCCCGGCGCAGCCTCGACGAGATCGATGGCTGGCTGCCCGCCGCCGCCGGTGCCCATCTGCGTTCCGGGGCCGAACAGGCCCGCCGGTTCGCCAGGTATCCCGGCGTGGTCGAACGCGCCGCCGAACTGGGTCGGGCCAGCGCCTTCGACCTCGCCCTCGTGGCCCCTGATCTGCCGCCCTATCCCTGCCCCGACGGCCTCTCCGAGATGGCCCATCTGCGTCGCCTCACCGAGGCCGGTGCCGAGCGTCGCTACGGCCCCCGCCATCGGGAGCGGGTGCCGGGGGCCTGGGCCCAGATCGAGCACGAGCTCGCCGTCATCGAGCAGCTCAACTTCCCCGGGTACTTCCTCATCGTCCACGACCTCGTCGAGTTCTGCCGCCGCAACGACATCTACTGCCAGGGTCGCGGCTCGGCGGCCAACTCGGCGGTGTGCTTCGCCCTCGGCGTCACCAAGGCCGACGCCGTGGCCCTCGGGCTGCTGTTCGAGCGCTTCCTGTCGGCCGAGCGCGACGGCCCACCCGATATCGACATCGACATCGAATCGGGGCGTCGCGAGGAGGTCATCCAGTACGTCTACGACCGTCATGGTCGCCACTACGCCGCCCAGGTGGCCAACGTCATCACCTACCGGGCCAAGTCGGCGGTGCGCGACATGGCCTCGGCGCTCGGTCATGCCCCCGGTCAGGCCGATGCCTGGGCCAAGCAGGTCGATCGCTGGAGTCCGCTCGGTTCCACCGATGTCAGCGAGATCCCCGAACCGGTCGTCACCCTCGCCTCCCAGATCCAGCACGCCCCTCGCCATCTCGGCATCCACTCCGGCGGCATGGTGGTGTGTGATCGCCCCATCATCGAGGTGTGCCCCGTCGAATGGGCCCGACGCGAGGGTCGCACGGTGCTGCAGTGGGACAAGGACGACTGTGCGGCGGCGGGTCTGGTCAAGTTCGATCTGCTCGGCCTCGGCATGCTCACCGCCCTGCACCACACCGTCGATCTCATCGCCGAGGCCCATGGCTTCCGCATCGACCTCGCCGAACTGCCCCAGGACGACGCCGTGTACGACATGTTGTGCGAGGCCGATTCCATCGGGGTGTTCCAGGTGGAGAGCCGGGCCCAGATGGCCACCCTGCCCCGGCTGCGACCCCGCACCTTCTACGACCTCGTGGTCGAGGTGGCACTCATCCGTCCCGGTCCCATCCAGGGCGGTTCGGTGCATCCCTACATCCGTCGGCGCAACGGCCGTGAGCCGGTCACCTATCTGCATCCGCTGCTCGAACCCTCGTTGGCCAAGACCCTCGGCGTGCCGCTGTTCCAGGAGCAGCTCATGCAGATGGCCATCGACGTGGCCGGGTTCAGCGCCGGTGAGGCCGATCAGCTGCGACAGGCCATGGGGTCCAAGCGCAGCACCGAGCGCATGGAACGCCTGCGCCATCGGCTGTTCGAGGGCATGGCCGAGCGGGGCATCACCGGCGACATCGCCGAGCAGATCTACGACAAGCTCGCCGCCTTCGCCAACTTCGGCTTCCCCGAGAGCCATTCGGTGTCGTTCGCCTATCTCGTCTACTCGAGCTCGTATCTCAAACGGCACTTCCCGGCGGCCTTCTGCGCCGGTCTGCTCAACGCCCAGCCCATGGGCTTCTACGCACCGCACACGCTGGTGGCTGATGCCCGGCGCCATGGGGTCGAGGTGCGCACCCCCGAGCTCAACGCCTCGCGGGCCGGGGCCTCGCTCGAGACCACCGGCGGCGACGGCGAGCCCGATCCTGATCGCTTCCGCATCGACACGTTCCCCACGGGTGCGGCGTCCATCGAGCAGCCGGTCGTGCGGCTGGGGCTGTCCTCGGTGCGAGGAGTGGGCGACGACCTCGCCGAGCGCATCGTGGCCGAACGCGAGCATGACGGGCCCTATCGCTCCATCGAGGATCTCAACCGTCGGGTGGCGCCCGGTCGAGCCGTGCTCGAGGCACTGGCCACCGCCGGGGCGTTCGCCGAGCTCACCGATCAGCGCGGCCAGCACCTCGATCGGCGCAGGGCGCTGTGGTCGGCTGGCGCAGTGGCGGCGAGCCGGCCCGACATGCTGGAGGGCATCGTGGTGGGGGTCGATCCGCCACCGCTGCCCGGACTGGCCCCCGCCGAGGTGGCCGCCGCCGATCTCTGGGCCACCGGTGTCGCCCCCGACGGTCATCCCACCCGGTTCATCCGCTCCCATCTGGCCGCGATGGGGGTGTGCACCGCCACCGAGCTCCAGCAGGCCGAACCGGGTTCGCGTGTGCTCATCGGCGGCGTGGTCACCCATCGGCAACGGCCGGCCACGGCTGCGGGCATCACCTTCCTCAACATCGAGGACGAGACCGGCCTCATCAACGTCATCTGCTCACCCGGTCTCTGGAAGCGGTACCGACGCGTGGCCCGCACGGCGGCGGCCCTGCTGGTGCGGGGCCGGCTGGAACGGGTCGAGGGTGTCACCAACGTCATCGCCGATCGGCTCGAGCTGCTCCCCGTCCCGGCGGCGGCGGGTTCCCGCGATTTCCGCTGACCCCGGTCCGGGTCCAGTCCACCGCATCGACGCGGTCGACCCCTAGGCTCGGGCGCTGTCCACAGCAGCGGCACCCCGCCGCAGTCGCCAGTTCCCGGAGGCATCGTGATCCCGCTCATCCTCGGATCGATCAACAAACACTTCACCGTTCCCGGCCTCGATCTCGGCCTGTTCATCCTTCGTGTCGTGGTCGGTGGCACGCTCGCCATGCACGGTCTCAACAAGATCTTCGGTGGTGGGAAGATCCCCGGCACCGCCGGCTGGTTCGAGTCCATGGGCGTGCGCCCCGGCCTGCTCAACGCCTGGATGGCGGCGCTCACCGAGATCGGTTCGGGCGCCCTGCTCGCCATCGGTCTGCTCACCCCGCTGGCCGCCGGCGGCATGCTCGCCATCATGGTGGTGGCCGGGCTCACCGCGCATCGCAGCAACGGCTTCTTCATCTTCAACGCCGGGGGCGGCTACGAGTACGTGCTCGTGCTCGGAGCGGTGGCGCTCTGCCTGGGTGCCACCGGTGCCGGCAAGTGGTCGATCGACTCCTTGATCGATCTCAAGCTCTACGGCATCAACCCCGGGTTCATCATCACCGCCGTGGCCGGGTTCGGCGGGGCGGCCCTGCAGCTGCTCACGTTCTGGCGTCCCGGCAGCGTCAAGAAGTGATGCCGGGCGGCGAGGTCCTCTCGGACGGCGCCGCTCTCGACCACAGCAACACGAGCTTCGATCGAGCATCCCGACCCGGCACTGCAGGGTCGGGATGTTCGCGTGGTCAGGGAACGATCACCGCACGGCCCTGCAGGGTGCCGCCCACCATGGAGCGGTACACCCCGGCGGCCTCCGACAGCGGCACCTGGGTCGCGTGCACGGTGAACCCGCCGGTCTGCGCCAGGGCCAGCAGTTCACCCAGTTCGGTGATGCTTCCCCAGTAGGTGCTGGCCACACAGCATTCGTAGGGCATGGCGAAGAAGTTGAACGGGAGCGTGCCGCCCCCGACGCCGACGACGGTGAGATGACCGAGTGACCCAGCCACCGCCGAGGCGAGTGCCAGCGTGTCGTCGTAGCCGCAGATGTCGAGCACCAGTTCGGCGCCCCGGCCTCCCATGATGGCGCGGATCTCGGTGGCGGCATCGGGACCGGCGAGCACGGTGTGGTCGGCTCCGACCTCCGCAGCGAGCGCCAGTGCCGACTCGCGGGTGTCGACCGAGATCACCGTGGCGGGGGAGAGCGCCTTCAGGAACTGCACGGCGAGGTGGCCGAGACCACCGGCGCCGATCACCACGACATGGGAACCCGGCACCAGCAGATGCAGTGAGCGCTTGATGGCGTGGTACGGGGTGAGCCCGGCATCGGTGAGCGGTGCCGCCACCACCGGCGCCATGTCGCCGAGGGGCACGAGGTAGCGGGCGGCGGGCACGAGCAGGTACTCCGCCATGCCGCCGTCGACGCTGAGTCCCGGTCCGCTGCCCACCGCGTTGGGGCAGTAGTTCTCCATGCCCTTGCGGCAGTTGCTGCACTGCCCACAGCCCCATGCGCCGTAGACGGCGACCGGTGCGCCGACCTCCAGACCCGGGGTGGGCAGGGTGCCGGGGCCGAACGCCTCGATCCAGCCGGCGTTCTCGTGGCCGAGGGTCATGGGCACCTCCCGGCGGGCGCCGGCGGAGAACTCCATGAGGCTGATGTCGCTGTGACAGGCGCCGGCGCCGCCGATGCGGATGAGGACCTGGCCGGGCCCGGGATCGGGCTGGGCCACCTCGTTGAGTGCGGTCGTCGCGTCGACGTCGATCGATCCACCGAGAAGCTGGAACGCCTTCATGATCCCCCCTGGAGTCGCTGATCCCTGTCCGGGACCCCGCTCTTTCTAGTGCACATGGGTTTCGTGCGGGTCACACGCATGTCGCTACGGTTCGGCCATGACGAGATTCGACACCGACACCGCCGTGACCCCCATCGGAGCCGGTCGGTACGCCGCCGTGCTCGACGAGGGCTGGTGGATCAGCACGGGCCCCAACGGCGGCTATCTCGCCGCGGTCCTGATGAACGCACTGGTGCAGGCCGTGGCCGACCCGGAGCGCTCCTGTCGCTCGTTCACGACGCACTACCTGTCGCAGGCCGTCGCCGGCCCCGTCGTCATCGAGGTCACCACGGAACGGTCCGGTCGATCGATGACCTCGCTGTCGGCCCGACTGCTCCAGGGCGAGCGACTCATCGCCACGGTGCTGGCAGCGTTCTCGCGGCAGCGTCCGGGCCCGGAGTTCCTCGACCCGGTGATGCCGGACGTCGCCCCGCCCGAGGAACTCGACATCGCGGTGTTCGAACCGTCCCTCCCCACCACCGCCATCCCCGCCATGGTGGAGCGGTATGACCAGCGCTGGGCGCTCGGCCATCGCCCGTTCAGCCGTGGTGCGGCCGCCCATATCGGTGGGTGGATCCGCCTCGCCGAGCCACGACCGGTGGACGACGCCCTGCTCGTGGCGTACGCCGATGCCTGGATGCCCGCCATCTTCAGCCGGGAGGCCGGTGCATGGGGGATCACCACGGTCGATCTCACCGTGCACATCCGCTCGACCCCACCGGTCGGCTACGACGACTGGTGCCTGGTGCACTTCCGTTCGGCGATGAGTGCCGACGGCTTCTGCGAGGAGGACGGCGAGATCTGGACCCGCGACGGCCAGCTGCTGGCCCAGTCCCGACAGCTGGCGGCGATCATCCCGGTCCGCTGAGCCGGGTGAGGGCGGGTGGTGGTCAGAGCGGCCGGGTGTAGGTGCCGCGCAGCACCGCAGCGCTCGACGCCGTGGTGAGGGCGGTCGTCACGGCGGAGGCGGCCGAGGCATCGGAGATCGCCGATGGGGTGCGCAGCGCATAGAGGCGGAGCTGGAAGCTCGTGGACGCACCGGGCTGCGGACATGGTCCGGCCCACGCAGGGGTGCCGGTCGAGTTCGTCACCGCGAACGAACCGGCGGGGAGGGCACCCGGATCGATCGCCGTGATCGTCGGTGGGAGATGGGCGACGACCCATCGGGTGGACCCCGGGGCGCTGGTGTCCGAGGCGATCAGCAGCAGCTCGGCGGTGCCGTCGGGCACCCCGGAGATCGTGAGCGACGGGGCGAGATCGGCGCCGCCGCAGCCGTAGCCGACGGGGATGACACCATCGGCCGCCCAGCCCGGTGCTGCGAGGGTGAACCCGGTGGGACGCAGCACCACGCTGGAGTCATCGGTGCCGATCTGGTTGTTCGCCGACACGGTGGAACTCGTGCGACGCGGGGGAGCGGTGGCTCCGGGCGCCGGATCCCGCAGTTCACGACCACTGGTGCCGCACGCGCTGATCACGGTCACCAGCGCCACGCACGCCAGTGCCCGGAACAGCACCGGACGGAGCCGTGCGGGGCTCGCCCCACGCGGAGCACGGGCACGGTTCGCGGCGTCGGTGGGGGTGGCTCGAGGGCGTCGCATCACCGGCGAGGCTAGGGCGGCGAGCCGTCTCCGCGGTGCCGGCCCGCAGGTCGGGCCGGTAGCGTGCCGTCATGCTCGATCGCTGCATCCTCTCGGTCCACGCCCATCCTGACGATGAAGCATCGAAGGGGGCACCCACCGTGGCCCGCTATCGCGCCAGCGGGGTGCGTTCTGTGCTCGTCACCTGCACCGGTGGTGAGGAGGGCGACATCCTGAACCCGGCGATGGATCGACCCGAGGTTCGCCAGAACCTGCATGCGGTGCGTCTCGACGAGCTGCGCCGCGCCGCCGAGATCATCGGCTACGACGAGGTCGTCCTGCTCGGCTACCGCGACTCCGGCATGCCCGACAGTGAGGCCAACGCACATCCCGAGGCCTTCGCCAACGTCGAGCTCGACCTGGCCGTGGCGGCGCTCGTGGCGGTCATCCGCCGCACCCGGCCCCAGGTGATCCTCACCTACGGCGACGACCAGCAGGGCTATCCGCATCCCGATCACCTGCGGGTCCATGAGATCTCGGTGCCGGCGTTCGAGCTCGCCGCCGATCCGTCCTATCGGCCCGAGCTGGGCGAGGCGTTCGCGCCGTCGAAGCTCTACTACTCGGTGTGGTCGATGAAGCGCATCCGCGCCACCCATGACAAGTTCCTGGAACTCGGCCTCGAATCCCCGTACTCGGCCGAGTGGTTCGAGCGCCCCGATCAGGACCATCGGGTCACCACCTCCATCGACATCGCCGACCACTACGAGGTCCGCCTCGAGGCCCTGCGGGCCCATGCCACGCAGGTCGATCCGGCCTCCCCGTTCTGGTTCGGCCTCCCTCCCGAGGTGGCCCGTGAGGTGCACCCCTACGAGGACTTCATCCTCGGACACAGCAGGGTCGACATCGAGGTTCCCGAGGACGATCTCTTCGCCGGGATCTCCTGAACCATGACCTTCCCCGGTTCGCCGCCCACGCAGCCCCCCTCGGGTCCGCCGACGCTCGCATCGACCCCTGCGCTCCATCTCGGCCCGGCATCGGGCGAGGCGCCGTCGGTGATGCCCCGCCCCGGCGTCGCCCCCACGACGCACCCGTTGCTCGACGGTCGGACCGTGATCGGCATCATCGCCCTGTTCCTCGCCGCCGTGAGCATCGTCGCCGGGGTCTCGGCGATCTGGACGAGGGACCAGTTGCTCGACACCGACACCTGGACCGCCACGAGCACGGCGATCGCCACGGATCCGATCGTCCAGGGCGATGTGGCACGGGCCATCGCCGAGCAGATCGTCAGCGCCTCCGATGTCGAGGCGGCGATCGCGAGTGCACTCCCCGGCCCGCTCGGGCAGCTGGCCGGGCCACTCACCGATGGCGCCACCTCGATCGTCGAACAGGCCGTGCTGCAGGTCGTGCGCACCGACGCGTTCGTCTCGGTCTGGGATGCCGCCGTGCGCGCCGCCCACGCCGAGTTCGTCGCTGATCTCGAGGGCCGGGGCCGGTTCACCACGATCGATGCCGGTGGACTCTCCCTCGATCTGCGTGCGGTGCTCACCTCGGTGCGATCCGCCCTCGACGACCACGGCATCACCGTCCTCGACCAGCTCGATCTCTCGGGGATCACCGTGACCATCCCGCTCATCGACGCCCCGGGTCTGGCCCATGTGCGCTCCGCCGCCTCGGCACTGCGGGTCTCGTCGGTCGTGCTGCTCGTCATCGGCGCCGTGCTGCTCGCCCTCGGTCTGCTCATCGCCCGTCGTCGGTGGGTCGCCGTGCTCGGCGGCGGTGTCGGCGCATTGCTGGGGGTCGCCGCGATGCTCGTGCTCGTGGGAGCTGGTCGCGGTCGAGCGGCCGCGGAACTCACCGGTGGGGTCCTCGATCGCGCCGCCGCCGATGCGGTCGTGGACCATGTGGTCGCCGGGCTCCGCCCCGTGCTGCTGACCTGCGCAGTCGTCGGCGTGCTCGCCGTGGCGGTCGGGGGTCTCATCACGATCGCCTCGCAACGACGCATCACCGATCGGGCGGCATCGCGATGACCATGGCCCAGTGGGGCCCCGATCGCATCGACGACATCCTCGAGCGACTCATCGCCGCCATGCCCGATGAGGACCTGACCGTCGACGAACTCCTCACCGCCTGCTTCGATCACCCGGGTGTCGTGTTCGCCGATGATGCCGGCATCGTGGCGCTCGGCATCGGACGCGGCCCCGAGTCCCGGCTGGTGGCATCGGTGCGGCTGCTCATCGCCGATGCCGGCGATGCCGCGACCACGGAGCGACTGCTCGGGGTCGCCGAGACCTGGGCTGCCGAACGTGGTGCATCGCAGCTCGAACTCGGTGGTGCGCTCCCGTTCCCGTTGTGGCCGGGGGTCGAGGCCTCGAGCCCGCTGCTGCTCGCGGCCGGTTCCCGCGGTTTCGTGGAGCGGCACGGGTTCCGATCCTTCGGTGTGCCCAACGCCTTCCGCTCCGCGGCGCCCGACGGGATCGACATCCGTCGGGCCCGCAGTGATGAGGAGCTGATCGCCGTCACCATCGCCGTGGCCGCCACCTGGCCGCACTGGTCCGATGAGGTGGCCCGGGCCCTCGAGCACGGCACCTGTCATGTGGCCACGCGACTCGACCCTTTGGTGGGGGAGCAGGTCGTCGGGATCGGGTGTCATTCGGTCACCCGGGCCACCTGGGTGGGGCCCTTCGCCGTGCATGCCGATCACCGGCGACAGGGCATCGGCCATGCCCTGCTCGGCCAGATCTGCCGGGATCTCATGATCGCCGAGTTCCCGCTGGCGGAGGTCCCGGAGGTGTCGGATCCGGTGATCGAGGCGTTCGTCCTGGCCGCCGGAGCGACACCGGTGCGCGAGTACCGCCGCATGGTGCTCGAGCTGTCCAGCTGACCCATGACTCCGGCGGCGCTGACCTGGAGTGGCTGAACAGAACTCGCTGATCGGTCGCTGCGGTCAGCCTGCTGCAGGCAGGGTGCTGCGATCAGGATGCGGCGATGCCACTGCGCTGGAGATCGCGCAGCTGGCGGTAACTGATGAGCGTGGCGCCGCTGCGCTGCAGCATCGCCTCCAGTCGCGAGTCGTGGCACATGAGGTGGAGGTCATCGACGCGGGCGGCCCACTCGGTGTCCAGGGCCCGCAGCTCCGGCGTGTCGGTGGCGGGGTGCACGTAGAGCTCGGTGACGCCGGCCGGGAGATCGAACAGGGCCGTCTCGATGGCCCGACGACTGCCGACGCCGCCGACGTGGACGAAATGATCGGTGAACAGCACGCCCTCATCGGCGGCCAGCTGGCGGAACGGGAAGCCGATGGCCTTCTCGGTGGAGGCTCCCGACAGTCGGATGGGCAGGGCGAACTCCACGGCCAGGTCCAGATAGACGTCGAAGAACTCGGGGCGCAGCTGCAGCGCGCCCATATGGGAATCGAGGTGGGTGATGTCGAAGCCCCAGAGGATGGCCCGTTCGATCTGGGCACGGCATTCCCGGCGCACCTCGTCGAGATCGGCGTGATCCCAGAGATCGGCGATCGTGCGGGGGAAGCCGCCGTCCCCATCGAGCAGGGACGGGGCGTGGGTGATGGGCCCCCATCGGTAGCGATCGTGCTCGGCGTTGAGCGTGAGATGCACACCGATGTCCTCACCGCTGTGATCGGCGGCGGCGGCACGGGCCCACGGGCACGGCACCATCAGCGTGGCGTTCGTGACGAGTCCGAGGCGGAGTGCCTCGTAGACCCCGGAGTTGGCGGCCTGGCACAGCCCCAGGTCGTCGGCGTTGATGATGACCAGACGGGACTCCGCGTCGTGGCCCAGACGTTCGGCGAGCGTGGTCACGTCGTCACGCTATCGCCCGGTGCCGGACGCAGCGGTGCCCACCGGACGACCCGGACCCCCGCATGCGGCCCAGAGGCCCCGGGGAGCGGCCCGGGCGGCGGCAGCCGCAGCGATGAACTCGGCGCTGTGGGCGCCGTTGGGGGCGATCGTCAGCACATCGGCGTAGCCATCGGTGACGAGCGAGAGGTTCACGAAGAGGCCATCGGCGCGATGCACATAGGCGAGGGTGCGCCCGAACACATCGTGGGTCTCACGATCGGACTCGAGATGGACGATGGTTCCCCTGGGAAGAAGCTCGGCGGTGCGATGCGATGCCTCGGCGCCGAAGCACTGCACGGGCTTGCGGGGATCCTTGGTCTCGGGGGTGTCGATGCCGAGCAGCCGCACCCGAACGGTGGATCGCCCGACCCGGACATCGATGGTGTCGCCGTCGATGACCTTCACCACGGTGGGCTGTGCCGCGAAGGGTTCCGCTGGCGGATCCAGCAGGGAGAGGTAGCACCAGCGCAGGGCCAGGCCGGTGCCGAGCAGCGCGATGACGACGAGGAGCGAGAGCAGGAACCGACGGCGCAGCAGCGCGTGTCGTTCCTTTCGGGTGAGGCGCATGGCGGACTCCACGGGATCGATCCGTGGGCCGGGCCACACGGATGCTGACGTTGGGAGGCCGCCGGAGCAGCGATGGGGAGGAACCTTCGAGCAGCACCGACTCCGCGGTGCTGCTCGACGTTCAGATGCGTTCGATCAGATGCGTTCGATCAGTGTGCCGGTGCCGAGCCCGCCACCGCAGCACATGGTGATGATGGCCCGGTTGCCGCCGGAGCGCTGCAGTTCGTGCACCGCCTTGGTGAGCAGCACGGTGCCGGTGCCGCCGAGCGGATGGCCCAGCGCGATGGCGCCGCCGTTGGGATTCACCTTGTCGAGGTCGCCATCGAGCTCGCGCTGCCAGGCGAGGACGACCGAGGCGAACGCCTCGTTGATCTCGAAGAGATCGATGTCGTCGAGGGTGAGGTCGTTGCGCTCGAGCAGGGCCCGGGTGGCGTCGATCGGACCGGTGAGCATGAGCACGGGGTCGACGCCGACGAGGCAGGTGTCGACGATGCGGGCGATGGGGGTGAGGCCGAGCTCGGCGGCGCGTTCGGCGGTCATCATCAGCACGGCGGAGGAGCCGTCGGAGATCTGCGAGGAGGACCCGGCGGTATGCACGCCATCCTCGCCCACGACGGACTTGAGTCCGGCGAGCGTCTCGAGCGTGGTGTCGCGGAGACCCTCGTCGCGGGCCACATGGTGGGTGGTGCCGTCGGGCTTGCCGTCCTCGCCGAGGTTCGGCGCATCGACCTCGACGAGCTGGGTGGCGAAGCGATCCTCGGCCCAGGCCTGCGCGGCGAGCTGCTGGGAGCGCAGACCGAAGGCATCGGTGTCGGCCCGGGTGATGCCCCACTTCTTGGCGATCCGCTCGGCGCCCTCGAACTGGCTGGTGTACTCGTACTGGGCGAAGTAGCTCTTCGGGACCGGCACACCGAGATCGAGCGGACGGGCGACGTTCGAGCCGATCGGCACCTTGCTCATGACCTCGACACCACCGGCGACGGCGACGTCGACGACACCGGAGGCCACCAGGGCGAAGGCGATGTCGGCGGCCTGCTGGCTGGAACCGCACTGGGCGTCGACCGTGCTGGCCGCCACCTCGAGCGGGAGACCGGCGCTGAGCCATGCGGTGCGGGCGACGTTGAACGCCTGCTGACCGATCTGGCTCACACAGCCACCGACGACCTGACCCACGATGGCGGGGTCGACGCCGGTGCGCTCGAAGAGCGCCGTGAAGGACTCGCCGAGCAGATCGGCTGAGTGCATGGTGGACAGGCCTCCGTTGCGGCGCCCCACAGGGGTGCGAACGGCATCGACGATCACGACATCACGCATGGCGACATCGTAGGCGCGCCCGGGCCCGCGCCATCCAGTGCTCGGCCCGCGGGCAGGGATCGGGACGACATGTGCACCGGCGGCAGCGGTGCTCAGGCGGCGGTGGAGTGGCTGATGGTCGGATCATCGGCGTTGCGGTGCGCATCGGTGGTTCGGGGGCGGGCTTCGAGGTCGGGGGCATCGATCGGGCGGGTATCGACAGCGGGGCGCCCGCGTCGGGCCATGGCCAGTGCTTCACGGGCGAGGGCGATCCCGGCGCGTCCCCGGGCCTTCGAGGCGTCGTCGAGGCGCCAGTCGGGGCGGGGCGGTTCCGAGCCGTTGACGGTGGGGCCGTCCGCAGCGGTGCCGGACATGCCGGGGCCACCGGCGGCAGCGGTGGTGGGGTGATGGTCGACGAGTGTCAGTTGTGTCTCCATGCACCAAGTGTGCGGATCGGGTGTGACAGTCACCCTCGCCGTGGCCGGTCCGGCCCCCGCCGGGGTTTACGCTCACCATGTGGACTCTCGTCAATGGCTGGGCATCCGACCCACGCACAACCCGATGCGCTGGTACCTGCCCGTCACCGATGGCATCTGCAGCGGTCTGGGCACCCTCTTCGGCGGCTGCGGCCTCGGTGCTGCCATCGACGTGCTCGAGCAGACCACCGACCGCCCCGTGGTGTGGGCCTGTGCCCAGTACCTCAACTTCACCAAGCCGCCATCGGTCGTCGACCTCGATGTGCAGATCCTCGCCGCCGGCCGCACCACCACCCAGGCCCGCGTCACCGGTCAGGTGGGCGACACCCCCATCTTCACGGTCAACGCCTCACTGGGCTCCCGGGAGATGCCCGAGGAGGGTCAGTGGATCACGGCCCCGTCGGTCCCGGGCCCGGCCGACTGCCCCCGCCGCGAACTGCGCTTCGATCCCGGCGCCACCATCTCCAGCCGACTCGAACAGCGCATCGCCATCGAGGAACCGGGATCCGGTCGCACGGCGATCTGGACCCGTATGCCCGAACTGCTCGAGATGTCGGCGGCCTCGCTGGCCGTGCTCGGCGACTTCGTCCCGATGGGGCTCGGACAGGCCGTCACCACCGAGATCAACTCGAACAGCCTCGACAACACCATCCGCATCGTCAACATCGTCCAGTCCGAATGGGTCCTGCTCGACGTGCGGATCGAGGCCGTGGCCCGGGGGTTCGGACACGGCCATCTCTATCTCTGGGCGGAGGACGGCACCCTGATGGGCACCGCCAGCCAGTCCGCCATGATCCGACCCTGGAAGGGCTGACTCCATGAGTGCATATCGCGGCTACGGCATCACCATCCCTGTCGATCGCGTGCCGTTGCACGACCAGCGCGAGTGGATCGAGGAGCTCGCCGCCGCGGGGTACACCGATGCATGGTCGGCCGAGACCGACGGCACCGACGCCTTCACGCCGCTGGCCCTCACATCGCAGTGGGCGCCGTCGATGCGACTCGGCACGGCCATCGTCCCGGTGTTCACCAGGGGACCCGCCCTCATCGCCCAGAGTGCCGCGGCCATGGCGCAGGCCGCGCCGGGACGGTTCGTGCTCGGCATCGGGACCTCCTCCGATGTCATCGTCTCCCGCTGGAACGGTGTCGCGTTCGACGAGCCCTACAAGCGCATGCGCGACACCCTGCGATTCGTGCGGTCGGCGCTCACGGGCGAGAAGGTCACCGAGCAGTACGAGACCTTCTCGATCCGAGGGTTCCGTCTCACCGCCGTGCCCGAACGTCCCGTCCCGATCCTGGTGGCCGCACTGCGTGAGGGCATGCTCAACCTCGCCGGCCGGGAGGGCGATGGGGCGATCATCAACTGGTTGTCGGCCGATGATGTCGCCCGGGTGGCGCCCATCGTCCGAGCCCACGGCGATGACAAGGAGATCGTGGCGCGGATCTTCGTCGTGCCCTCCGAGGACACCGACACCGTGCGGGCCCAGGCCCGCTTCGCCATCGCCGCCTATCTCAACGTGCCGGTGTACCGGGCCTTCCACGAGTGGCTGGGGCGCGGGCCGCTGCTGCAGGGGATGTGGGATGCCTGGGCCGCCGGCGATCGGGCGAAGGCGCTCGAGCTCATCCCTGATGAGGTCGTGGACGCGCTCATCGTGCACGGCTCGCCCGAGCAGTGCCGCGCCCATATCCAGCGCTACATCGACAACGGGGTGACCACCCCGGCGCTGGCCGTGCTCGGCATGGCGGGTGTCGATGTGTGGACCTCGGCCTTCGAGCTCGTCCCCCGGTAGGTGCCCCACCGTCGGATCGGGCCGCGGGTCAGATCAGACGCATCTGTTCGGTCCGGGCGGCGCGCTCGACGAGCGGCTCCCAGAGGATCCCGCCGCGGGGACCCACCGTCCTGACCTCGATGGATTCGATGGGCAGGGCTCGCAGGCCACCCCGGGAATCACGGACGCTGATGCTGCCATCGGCCTCCCGTTTCGACACGGTGGCATCCTTCCAGCGCTCGGTGTCGCGTCGTCGGAAGCGGACCGGATCGCCGATGGCCACACCGAGCTCGGCCAGCGCAGGATCGGTGAGGCCCACCGGAACCGGCTCGGTCGGGGTCGATCGGGAGAGGGGGCGACGTGCGGGGGGCATGTCAGCGGGCCGCTGCCGCAGCGAGCATGGTGTCGTCGATGACCTGCTGACGGTCGGTGCCCCAGGGCATCGGCATGATGACCGGGACCTCGATACCGGCGTCGATGTAGGCCCGGACCGTGTCGCGCACATGGTCGGCGTCGCCGAGCACGTCGATGGCGTCGACCATCCGATCGGAGACGGCGGCGACGGCGCCATCGCGATCGCCGGCGGCGTGACGTTCGCGGATCTCGGCGACCTCATCGGCGAATCCGGCCCGGATGAAGTTCTTGGCGTAGGAGTCGACCACGGCGTAGGAGAAGATGTCGCGGCGGCCACGATCGAGATTCGGTTCCCGGTCGGTGACGCCGACGTGCACGTAGGCGTACACGGTGGCGTCGCCGCCCCGGCGCACCTGTTCGACCGACCAGGCGATATGCGAGGCCGGCAGATAGTTCAGCAGCACGCCGTCGGCGAGCTCGCCGGCCAGTTCGAGCATGCGGGGATTGAGGGCGGCGAGGATGATGCGAGGCCGCCGCTCACCGGGATCGACGCCGAGTCGGAACCCCTTGACCCGGTAGAAGTCGCCGTCGAAGGTGACCTTCTCGCCGCTCAGGCATTCGCGCAGCAGGGTGAGGTACTCGCGGGTCTGGGCCAGCGGCCGGTCGCCGTAGTCCGCTCCGTGCCAGCGCGACACCACGGCGGGCGAGGAGATGCCGACGCCGAGGAGGATGTCGCGATCGGGATGCAGCGCCTGGAGCGTGGCGGCGCCCATCGCGGTGACCGCCGGTGTGCGCAGCTGCAGGGCCAGCACTCCGGTGCCCAACGAGAGCGATGGTTGCGCCGCGCCGATCGAGGCGAGGGTGGCGAACGCCTCCATCCCGACGGTCTCGGCGACCCAGAACGAGGAGTAGCCGAGCTCGACCGCACGGGCGGCGGCCCGCAGTCCGGCCTGTGGCCCGAGTGCCGAGAAGCTGGCGAAGGTGACGCCGATGGGTGGTGTGGGGGACACGGAGTCGCTCATGGCCGCCGACGCTATCGCCGGGCGGTGACACCGGACCCGATGGTGATGGGCGGGGTCGGACGCCGGATCCGGCCATCTCGATCCGCGCGAAGAAATGACGTCTCTGAAACACGCGTGTCACACCATTGCCCCTACGATGCGTGGAGCAGTCCAACCCATCGTCTGCGAGCGGCTCAGGCCACGACAGGAGACACCATGACCGAAACTCACGAGCTCGACACCACCATCGCCGAGGCGCTCTCCATCATCGATGGGGCACTCGGGGAGATGCTCAACCGTGAGCTCGTGAGCACCAGTGAGGTCGCCGATCTCCTGCTCGACGTCCGCACGATCCTGAAGCACGACGCTCCGGTGCTCACCTCGAACTGATCGCCCGGGCAGCGCCCGTGCATCGATGTCCGACCGAGGGCGCGGCTCCGTGCCGCGCCCTCGTCGCGCCCGGCCCCGCGCCGCCCGGCCCCGGCCCGACTCAGCGGTCGAGGCTGGTGTGCTTGAACTCGTTGAGCGCCGGCCATCCGGTGAGCATCTCGACGATGCGCTCGATCGACCGACGGGCGTCGGCGGCGTCGACCGGGAGATCCATGAGGCGCACGAATGCGGCCCGTCCGCCGGCCATGAAGGTGGGGACACCCCACACATCGAGCTCGGTGGCGACCCTCGTGTGCTCATCCCGGACGATCCCGAGGGGACGTCCGGTGGCGACCTCGGCGAACACGGGGTCGGGATCGACGCCCGCCGATTCGAGGATCGAACGCAGCACCGGCTCGTCGCGGAGCTGGGCGCCCGCGGCGTGACGGGCCTCGAACAGCGCGCGGTGCACCCGGGGGAACGCATCGGGCTGCGTGTCGCGAACCACGACCGCTGCCTGCAGTGCGAGGATCCCGGTGTCGTCCTGCGGGCGTTCCCAGATCGGCGCCTCGCCATCCTCGACATGGACCTGTCCGAGGGAGAAGGGGACGAACTCGACCTGCCAGTCGGCTCCGTCGAGGATGCCCTCGACGATATGGGCATGGACGATGCGGGCGAACGGGCAGCGATAGTCCCAGGTGATGCCGAAGTGTGTGGTCATGGTGGGGTCAACCTGTCGTCGGGTGCGGATGTTCCCGGTGGGCGACCCGGGGTGGAACGGCCCGGAGTTCAGCGGCTGCGGTAGAGCGGCCAGACCCGGCGGGCCAGGGCGCCGAGGAGGAGCCCGATCGTGATCCCGCCGGCCACGTCGGAAGCATGGTGGATGCGGACGTGGATGCGGCTCACCGCGACGAGCCCACCGAGGCTGAACAGCGCGATCTTCGTGGGTCGGCCCGCCCGCTGGCTCAGCAGGAGGCCGGCGACCATCGCAGTGCTGGAGTGTCCGCTCGGGAAGCTGGTGGTGAGCGGGATGCGCATCCTGTGCGGCCGTGGTTGCTGGGTGACGGGGCGTTCGCGCTTGAACCGCGGCTTGATCAGGCCGTTGATGATCACGGATTCGGCGGCGAGCGCTGCGGCGAAGCGCCACGCCGCCCGCTCGTCGGCCTCCGATCGCAGACCGCGGACGAAGGCGAGCAGGACCCAGATGAGGCCGAAGTCGCCGAGTTCGGTGAGGGCGTAGAGGATCCGGTCCGCCGGTTCGGTCCCCCGGAGGTGGTCGAACCAGCCGTCGACCATGGCGTCGAAGCGATCGATGGCTGTGTGGTGCACGACCGGCGGGTCGAGCGGAGCGTCGGTCTCGGGGGGGATCACGGAAGGACTCTAGGGGAGGGTGGCCGGGTGGAGCACGGGGAGGTCAGTCCCCGCGGGCGGCCCGCAGTGCTGCGGCGGTCTCGAGACCGAGTTCCAGTGAGCCGCCCTTGTCGGGGCAGAACTCGCGGTAGTCGCACCAGTTGCACAGCGGGGAGACCCGCGCCTGGAAGTTCTCGCGCTCGCAGGATCTCGTGATGGCGTCCCAGATGGCGCCGACCTTGCGCTCGATCGCCCGGGTGGACTGCTCGGTGGGCTCCTCGGCGATGACCTTCTGATCACCGAGGTAGAGCAGCTGCACACGGCCGGGCCGGTGGCCGTAGTTCTTCTCGACGAGATAGGAGTACACGTGCACGCCGACCATGCGGGACTGGGCGTACCTGGGATTGGGTGACCTGCCGGTCTTGTAGTCGGTGACGACCAGCGTGCCGTGCGGGTCGGTCTCGAGGCGGTCGATGATGCCGCGCAGCAGCATGCCGCTGCTCGGGTCGGTGTGCTCGAGGTGCAGCTCCAGCCCCGATGCGTCGATGGTGGTGGGATCCTCGAGTCCGAGATACGCGTCGACGAGCTGCCCGGCGTGGGTGAAGAACGCGGCATGCTCGGAAGCCGGCAGGGCGAGTTCGATCCATTCCGGGTCCTCGGGCAGGGCGGCCCGGGCCTCGTCGAGACAGCGGTGGGCGGCGGCCCGATCGCGAGCGGGCGCGTCGAGGGTCATGAGCCGCTCGAGGGCCGAATGCACCAGCGTGCCCTTGACGGTGGCCTCGGTGGGCCGGGACGGGATCCGCTCGATGGCCTCGAACCGGAACGCCAGCGGGCAGTCGGTGAACGAGGAGATCTTGGAGGGTGACAGTGACGAGGGGAGCGGAAGAGCCATGGCGCAACGCTAGGTGCGGGCTGTGACAGCCGGTGCGGATGCCCGCCGGCGCAGCGTCAGGCGAATGCGGCGACGATCGAGCCGGCCACGAGCCCGGGATCCTCGAGCGGGCCGAAGTGGGCGAGCGTCGGGATGGACTCCACGATGGCGTCGGCGAGGTTGTCGGCGATCGCCCGACCGAACACCGCCGGCACCGTCTCCTCGATCCCGAGGGCGATCGTGACCGGACACCGCACCGATCCGAGTTCGAGGAAGGCCTGATGCGCCGTGCCGTGCGCATAGACCTCGGCTTCGTTCTCCGGTCGGCACTTCAGGGTGATGAGCCCGTCGTCGGTGGGGGCGAAGCCGTGGTCGACGTAGGCCCGGAGCGCATCGGTGTGCAGGGTGGAGAACGGGAGCTTCGACGCGTAGTTCTCCATCGCCGCCTCGACGCTGTCGAAGGTGTCACGGCGACGTCGGGCGCCCTGGGAGAGCGGGTTGTCGGGATTCCGACCGATCGCGTACTCCGGGGGCATCACGACGGGTTCGTAGAGGTAGAGGGCCCGGAAGGTCCCGGGTCGGCGCTGCTCGGCGAGCAGCATGGCCGCACCGCCCTTGGAGTGTCCGACTCCATACGGGGATTCGAGTCCGAGCGCATCGATGACCGCGAGCACGTCATCGGCGAACCCCTCCCATTCGAGGGGTCGATCGGCGGGAACGGTGGAATCGCCGTGGGCCCGCATGTCGAGCGACCACTTCGAGAACTGCGGGAGATGGGAGGCGAGGGGCTCCCACACCCGGCCGTGGAAGCCGGTGGCATGGGCGAACAGCAGGGGAGGCCCATCGCCGCCGAGATCGTGGACCTTCAGGTGGACACCGTCGCTGGAGCGGACTCGCATCGTTCCATCATGGCGCTACGGTGCCGCAGATGTCGCATGATGAGGTCCTCCCCGCCTACGAACCGGCCCGCTACGAGGTGCTCGACGCCAATCGTGAGTTCTACGAGGCCTTCGAGACCCGTGACCTCGACCGGATGTCGGACATCTGGGCCCACGACGATCGCGTGTCGTGCGTGCATCCCGGCTGGACCGCCCTGCACGGCTGGGCGGCGGTCGGTTCCTCCTGGGCGGCGCTGTTCAACGGCCCCCAGCAGCTGCAGTTCATCGTCACCGAGGCCGATGTCGTCATCGCCGGTGATCTCGCATGGGTCACCTGTGTCGAGAACCTGCTGTCCGATGACGGCGGTGCCTCGATCGCCGCGCTCAACATCTTCGAGCGGGACGAGCGCGACGAACACCGGTGGCGCCTGCTGGCCCACCATGGCTCACCGGTGATGGCGTCGCACGGCCTCGATCCCGATGACGGGACCGGGGCCTGAGCGCAGCTGGGTTCAGGCGGCGCCGCCGCCCAGCACGGTCTTGACGATCTTGGAGATCTCGCCGCTGGAGTCGTCGGGCACGATGTAGCCCTCCTCATCACGGATGATGTCCCAGTTGGTGGCGATGTCCTCGGCGGTGAGGTTCGGGTTGTAGTACCCGGGGGTGAGGCCGATGAAGAAGCGCGAGATGATGCCGCCGGCGGCCGAGTAGACCTCACCGCTGACATCGCAGGCCTCGGAGGCCAGATAGGCCACGAGCGGGCTGACGAGCTTCGGATCGAGCGATTCGCCGACGGAACCGAACATCTCCTCGGTCATGCGGGTGAGCGCCACGGGAGCGATGGCGTTGGCCTTGATGCCGTTCTTGCGACCCTCGATGGCGATGACCCGGGTGAAGCCGACGAGACCCATCTTGGCGGCGCCGTAGTTGGCCTGGCCGAAGTTGCCCAGCACTCCGGAGTTCGAGGAGGTGGACACGATGCGGCCGTAGCCCTTCTCCTTCATGATCTGGTAGGCGGGCTGGGTGACGTAGAAGGCGCCGAGCAGATGCACGTCGATGACGGCCTCGATCATCTCGGGGGTGAGGTTGTGGAACGACTTGTCACGCAGGATGCCGGCGTTGTTGACGACGATGTCGACGGTGCCGAACGCGTCGACCGCGGTCTGGACGACAGCCTTGCCGCCGTCAGCGGTGGCCACCGAGTTGGTGTCGGCCACGGCCTCGCCACCGAGATCGATGATCTCCTGGGCGACCCGCTGGGCCGGTCCGGCGTCGCCACCCTCGCCGCCGACGGAACCGCCGAGGTCGTTGATCACGAGCCGGGCGCCGCGTCGGGCGAGCTCGAGCGCATGTTCACGGCCGAGGCCGCCGCCGGCGCCGGTGATGATCGCGACCTTGCCGTCGAATCCGATGTCAGTCATGGGGGGCCTCCTCGCGCGCAGCGGCGCCGGGATGAGAGTGATGGAACCGGCGAAGCGTAGTCATGACAGCGGCACGGTCACCGAATCGGTCGACGGCGTCGCCCGGCACGGGTCGGGGAATCCCCGGGCCGGGTTACCGTTGGGTAGCATCGCCGGTCATGAGAGCCACGATCAGCACCACCAAGGTCTTCAAGCGTCGCCAGAAGGTCGTCGCCGCCGTCGATCTGCCGGGTGTCCCCGCGGGAACGCCGGGCAAGATCTGGATCGTCTCGGGCGTCACCTGGATCCGCTACCACGTGGCCTTCGACAACGGCGGTGAGCTCGCCAACCTCGACGCCGCACAGCTGTGCGATCGCAAGGTGTGGGCGGCGCAGCAGAAGGCGGCCGAGGCCGCCCGGCTGGAGGCGGAGCGTCTCGCCCAGCGCGAGGCCATGCGGGCTGAAGCGCTCGCCAATCTCGCCGACGCCCCCGCCGGTCACTGAACGCACCGTTCGAGAACGAACGAATCAACCAACGAACAGAACAGAACAGAACAGATCGGAACCAGATGAGACTCGGGATGCAGATCGACTATTCGGGTGGCTTCAAGGAGTCGGCCCGGAAGGTCAGCGAGTACGAGAAGGCGGGCCTCGACATCGCGTGGGTCGCCGAGGCCTATGGCTTCGATGCGCCCACGTTCATGGGCTATCTCGCCGCCACCACCGAGAGCATCACGATCGGTGCCGGCATCCTGCCCATCTTCACCCGCACCCCGACCCTCATGGCCATGACCGCGGCATCGATGGACTCGCTCACCGATGGTCGTTTCATCCTCGGCCTCGGGGCGTCGGGCCCGCAGGTCATCGAGGGTTTCCACGGGGTCAAGTACGACGCTCCGCTGGGTCGCACCCGAGAGATGATCGAGATCTGCCGAAAGGTCTGGCTGCGCGAGCCGGTCACCTACGAGGGCAAGTACTACACGCTCCCGCTTCCGGCCGATCAGGGCACCGGCCTCGGCAAGCCGCTGAAGATCATCGCCAAGCCGCTGCGTCCCGACATCCCGATCTGGATCGCCTCGCTGGGCCCGAAGAACGTGCAGCTCACCGCCGAGATCGCCGACGGCTGGATGCCCATCCTCTATCTGCCCGAGCGGGCCGCCGATGTGTGGGGTGCTGATCTCGCCGCAGGTGCGGCGAAGCGTTCAGCCGAGCTCGGCCCGCTCGAGATCACCGCTGGTGGCATCGTGGCCATCGGTGAGGACGCCGCCCGCATCGCCGAGTACTCGCGTCCGATGGTGGCGCTGTACGTCGGTGGGATGGGTGCTCGCGGTCGCAACTTCTACAACGACCTCATGTGCCGCTACGGCTACGAGGCCGAGGCGAAGCTCATCCAGGACCTCTATCTCGACGGCAAGAAGGACGAGGCCGCTGCCGCGGTGCCGGCCGAGTTCCTCCGGATGATCAACCTGTGCGGTCCCGAGAGCTGGGTGAAGGAGCGCATCGCCGCCTTCGCCGAATCCGGCGTCACCGTGCTCAACGTCGTCCCGGTCGGCGGCAACCCGACCGACATCATCGAGAAGCTCAAGGACTGGACGAGCTGAACCGGGTCCGGTGCAGCAGTCGGGTCAGCGCAGCGCGCTGACCCGATCGAGCACCGCTTCGGCCTCGGCCACGAACCGATGCACCAGGTCCCCGGCAGGGACCAGTTCGTCGATGGCGCCGACCCCCTGACCGGCCGGCCAGAACTCGCGGTCCGGATCCACCTCGGTGTCGGGTCCGGCGCCGAGATGGTTCGCTCCCTCGTTCATCGAGCGGATGAACTGGGCCGGGAAGGGCTGGATCTCGTCGAGATGCTCGTCCCAGTACTGGGTGTAGGAGTTGCGGGCCACCCGGCAGGTCTTGCCGGTGAAACCCTTGGTGATGACGGTGTCGTCCTCGGCCATGGTGAGCAGACGGTCCTTGTAGCCCGGCGTGCCATAGGCCTCGGGTGTGGCGATGAACCGGGTGCCCACCCAGATGCCATCGGCTCCGAGCGTGAGTGCGGCGGCGAGGCCGCGACCATCGAAGAGGCCACCGGCGGCCACGACCGGGACCGTCCCCTCGACGACGTCGACGATCTGGGGGACGAGGGCCATGGTGGCCACGGTGCCGGTGTGGCCACCGGCCTCGGTGCCCTGGGCGATGACGAGATCGCAGCCGGCGGCCACCGCAGCGACGGCATGGCGCACCTTGCCGCACATGCTGGCGACGAGGACGTTGTTGTCGTGGCAGAGCTCGACGACATCGCGGGGCACGCCGAGTCCGGCCACGAAGACCCGTCCGCCATGATCGATGATCGACTGCACCTGCGCCGGCATGTCGCCGGGCATGGCGGTGAGGAGATCCACACCGAAGGGCTTGTCGGTGGCGGCGCGCACGGCGGACATCTCCGCCTCCATGCGCTCCATGCTCATGGTGGAGGCGCCCATGCAGCCGAAACCACCGGCCTCGCTCACCGCGGCGACGAGGGTGCTGTAGCTCACGCCGCCCATGCCGGCGAGCATCACCGGATGTTCGACCTCGAGGATGTCAGTCAGTCGTGTCTTCACGGCGCCCACGGTAGGCGCCCGCACCGGTGAACATGTGCCGCTTCCAGCGCCGGGGGGTGAGGATGAGGGCCCGCGGGTAGTCCTCGAACAACCACCGGGCGAAGTTGCGTCGGGTCCAGGCGGTGGCGCCGGCCACGCGCACGGCACCCCGGGCACCCCATGGGCGCCGCAGGATCCCGGTGAGCTGCTCGGCGAAGCGATGATCGACGGCCAGTTCGTCGTGCACGGTGTGCTCGTACTCCCCACAGGCCCGCACCGGGTTCGACGGGTTCAACGTGATGGCCTCGGCGGCCCATCGTCCGGTGGCGAGCGCCTGACCGATGCCCTCCCCGGTCATCGGGTCGGTGGCCGCAGCGGCATCGCCGACGAACAGGGTGCGGTGATGGGTCAGAGTGATCGCATCGACGCGGGCAGGGATTGGCCAGGCCCGGTGCGGTCCCTCCGCCACGGCATCGGGACCGAGGAACTCGTGCACATGGGGCCGTTGGAGGAGATCCCGCCAGACCGCCGCCATCGCCGGCACGGAGTACGAACTGCCCCGGAGGATCCCGAACCCGACGTTGGCCGAGCCGTCGCCGAGGGGGAACGACCACGCGTAGCCCGGCAGGAGATCAGGTTCGAACCACACCACCAACTGCGATGCGGCCTGCGGTGACACGGATCGGAAGTACTGACGGAACGCATGCCATTCGCCGCGGTACCCGGGCTGGGCGGCGCCCACCGCCTTGCGCACCGCCGACCACATGCCGTCGGCCGCGATGACCCATGCCGACTCGACCCGGCCGAGCCCGTCGACCTCGGTCAGGTTGCGTTCGGGGGTCTCGGTGAGACTGGTGAAGCTGACTCCCTCGAGGATCTCGATCCCGAGGGCCCGGGCGTGCTGCACGAGCGCGAGGTCGAGATCACGACGGCGACACACTGCGCCGTAGAGACCGGCACCCTCCGGGAAGGGGAACACGACCTCATGCCCGCTGGGAGATCGGACCAGGGCGTCGTGCACATCGATCCATGACGGCACCGTGGCCGGATCGAGACCGAGGGCGTCGAGTTCGCGCAGTGCTGCGGTGGTGAGTCCGTCACCGCAGATCTTGTCGCGGGGGAAGGTCGCCCGATCGATGACGAGCACACTGGAGCCGGCTCGATGGGCGGTGATGGCGGCGGCGATCCCGGCCGGACCGGCGCCCACGACCAGGACATCGACCACCCGGGCGGGGGATTCCACGGTCGGTTCGGCGGTGTCATGGAGCAGCTTCATGGTGGCCTCAGCCTACGGGTCGACTCCCGGCGTCGCCCCGCTGGGGGCCGAACCCGGCACGGACCTCACCGGGTTCGAGGGGACGGAAGATCAGGTCGATGGCGAGCCAGATGGTCTTCGAGAACGGGAAGAACACCAGCGGCACGAACGCCGCGATCGACACGGCGACGATGAAGAGACCCACGCCGGGTGCATCGGGCCAGCTGAGCAGGAACCCGACGATGAGTGCGATGAGCAGCGTCCCGAAGCTCACGATCGTGTTGATCCCGAGATCACCCGTCCAGTGTCCCTCGATCCGCTCGAACCGGAGGTCGCAGCGAGGACAGCGCTCGGCGAAGGTGAACCAACGGGTGAAGAGGTGGCCTTGGTTGCAGACCGGACAGTGCTTGCGGCACCCGCGCAGGAACGCCACCAGTCGGTGGGCGTCGATGTCGAACGGCTCGGGGGAGTCGGCGATGGGCTGATCCCCGGGGGTCGTGGAGGTCAACGGTGCAGCGTTCAGAAGTCGATCGAGGGATCGACATGGGTGATGTCGAGTGGCGTGGCGGGGAGCCGACCGGCGACGAGATCGGGCAGGAACTCCCGGAGCCGTCGGGGCAGCACTGCATCCTCGGAGGCGAGGAGCTCATCGAGCTGCCACCAGTTGTGTCCACCGAAGGCCATCGCCTCGAACATCTCGAGACCGCCGGGCCGGATGGTGTCGAGGTCGATGCGATCGGTCCAGGCGATGTGCACATGTTCGTGCTGGTCGAACTTCCAGCCGGCGAAGGTGAACTTCGAGTGCTGGGTCCAGACGCAGGGTCCGATCTCGGCCTCCACGATGCCGGTCTCCTCGAAGAGCTCGCGTCGGGCCGCCTCGGCGCTCGTCTCGCCGTGCTCGATCCCGCCGCCGGGGATCTCCCACCAGTGGCCCTTCGACGCATCGGCGGGATCCTTTGCCCGCAGCAGCAGCGTGTGTCCGTGCTGGTCGAGCACGACCACCCTCGCCGCAGTCCGCTTCAGCACCCAGTCAGCCATGTGGTTCCTCCGTCGGTGGTTCGTCCTCGAGCCACGCCATCCATCGTCCGTGAGGGTGGCACACCGCCGGAGCCCATGTCCGGCTCTGTCCCCCGAGCCACAGTCGCACACCGAACACGGTCGGGGTGCCCTCCTCGGCGCCCGGCGGGAGGCGCTCGGCGTCGATCGGCGGGATCCACGGGGTGACGCTGGCGGCCTCGCCGGTGACGAACGCCAGATCCCGGCTGGCGCCGATCTCGTCGATGAGCGCACAGACCTGTGTGCGGTCCTCCCGGGGCAGGTATGCGAGGACCCATGTCGAGGTCACGATGGGGAACACATCGTCGGGGACCGAGCGCAGGATCTCGCCGAGGTCGGCGACGGCATCGCCGCGAAGGAGCCGAGGTGGGTCCTGTCGGGCCAGGTCGATGGCGGCCGCCAGTCGTTCCGGTCGATCCGGCACCCCGGGCCAGACACAGGCCCGCAGCCAACGGGCATCGGCCGGATCGGTGATGTCGACGGGGGCGGGATCGACGCCACCCCGCCCGACGATCTCGTGCATGCCCGTGACGCCGGGGAAGTGCGTGTCGCTGAGGAGTTCACAGCGCAGGTGCACCGGTGAGGTCGATCGGCCGGCCGAGGACACGATGCTGTCGCCGCGGACGTACTCCACATGGAAGCGGTCGGCGAGGAGGTTGAGGCCGGCGCTGGGACCGATCTCGATGATGGAGAGGGGTCGATCATCGCCGTGGCGGGTGAGCGCCCGGGAGACTGACGCATACACCGCGAGCAGATTGGCGCTGCGACCCACCTCGTTGGTCTGCGTGGTGCGGGTGCGCATCGTCGTCGCGATGTCCGCCGCCCGTCCGAGCAGCAGGGCCCGGAACTCCGGCCAGGGATCAGCGTCGCTGTCGCCGCGGTAGATGGCGGCGAGTCCGCTCCCGGGATCCTGCAGCACGAGATCGTGGGTGGCGCCCAGCAGCAGCACCGCCGTGCGGGTCGAGCCGGGTCGGTGCTCGGTGATGCACGCGAGCGCGTCGGTGTCCCCGGAGAGCGCTCGGGCGAGGCGGTCGTAGATCGGGCAGTAGCCCGCGAAGTCCTGATCGGCGAGCTCGATGAACTGGGCCCGCAGTTCGTCGATCGGGATGGCGGCGCTCACCGTGGGGAGGTTATCGGCCCCCCGAGGCGGGCTCCGGGGTGGGTGCCGCGCCACACTTGGGTCATGGGCGTCCCGGCATCGACACTTCTGCGGCGCGGCGCGCTGCGTCGCTGTCCGCTGTGTGCGCACGGGCACATCTTCCGGCGGTGGGTCCTCATGGCGCCGGCCTGCCCGGGATGCGGTCTGAACTTCCGGCGCGAGCCGGGTCAGTGGCTCGGTTCCTGGTTCCTCAACATCTGCCTCGTCCAGACGGTGGTGATCCTCATCCTCGCCATCGGGGTCGGTGTCACCTGGCCCGATCCTCCGATCGTCCCGATCGGCGTGGGCACCGCGCTGAGCGCGCTGGTGGTGCCGGTGCTGTTCTTCCCTTTCTCGCGCACCATCTGGGTGGCGATCGATCTCGCCATGACCCCGCTCGGGTTCGATGACGGCGTCGCTCCGGGATTCGAACTGGCGGAGGATCTCGAACGTCTCCGGGCGGAACGCTCGGCCGGCGGGGCCCCCGACTGAGTCAGGACGAGGGCGGGCGCACGACCACGGTGAACGTGGTGCGGCGCGGTGCAGCGCCCGAGCCGCCGATCCGTTCGTAGCGCAGATGGATCTCGGTGGTGGCGACGGAACGACCGGCGAACGAGATCACCTGCACCAGCGGCGCCGCCTCGGGGGAGTCGGGGTCGATCGTGGTGGTGGTCGTGGGGATCCAGGTGACGGTGGGCTCGAGGGTGCTGCTCGTGCTGCTGGTGGTCGAGGAGGTGGAGACGAGGAGTTCCGGATCATCGAGGAACTCGCTGGCCAGCGGCACGACGACGGCGGTGTCCACCGGTTCGAGCACCCACCGCCATCCGCGTGTGGGATCAGCGGGGACGACGAGGTCGAAGCGTCCACCGAGCGTCACCGGCACCGGTTGGGTCGGATCCGAGAACCGGGTCGGTGCCAGCGGATCGACGAGTGCGGGATCGGCGGTGGTGGAGGGATCGGAGCCCGCCGCCGATGAACCCGATCCGGAGCCCCCGCAGGAACCGAGGGTGGTGGCGATGATCGCCAGCATCAGGAGCCCTGCGACGACGGAGACGACGTCTCGGCGGAGGCGGGGGGCGAGGACCACGTCGGCACACTATGCCGCTCCCCGTGCCGCCCTCTCGCCATCCCGTGTCGGTTACGGATCCACTGCAGGGGCCATCTAGAGTCCCGTGCCGTGAACTTCGACGAATCCCCGGAAGAGACCGCCCTGCGCACGGAGATCCGTGCCTTCCTCGACGCGAACGCCTCGCGCAAGACCGGTACGGACGCCGACTGGTCACGGGGACCGGTCGACGACAGCCATGAGGCTGCGGAGGCCTACATGGCCCGGTGCCAGGCCTGGCAGCGCACGCTGTTCGACAACGGCTGGGCGGGTATCACCTGGCCGAAGGAGTTCGGCGGACGCGGCGGCACCGCCTCGGATTCGATCATCTTCGGTCAGGAGGTGGCGGCCTACGACGTCACCGCCGGCTTCCTCAACGCTGCGCTCTCGCTCGTCGGTCCGCCGATCATGCGTCACGGGAACGCCGCCCAGCAGGAGCGCTATCTCAAGCCGCTCCTGCGTGGTGATGAGCTGTGGTGCCAGCTGTTCAGCGAGCCCGGAGCCGGATCCGATCTGGCTGCGCTCGGCACCCGTGCGGTGCGCGACGGCGATCAGTTCATCGTCAACGGTCAGAAGGTCTGGAACTCCGAGGCGCAGCATGCCGACTTCGGCATCCTGATCACCCGCTCGAACCCCGATGCGCCCAAGCACAAGGGCATCACCTTTTTCATCGTCGACATGCACACCCCGGGTATCGAGGTGCGTCCCCTGCGTCAGGCCAACGGCCAGTCGCACTTCAACGAGGTCTTCTTCAACGATGTGGCCATCCCCGTCGAGAACGTCATCGGCGAGATCGACAACGGCTGGCCGGTCACCCGCACGGTGCTCACCAGCGAGGCCGGTCTGATCGGCGGCGGCGGTGGCGGTGTCGCTGGTTTCTCCGCACTGCTCGACACGGCACGACGCTTCGGTCGCACCGACGACCCCGTGGTGCGTCAGGGACTCGCCGACATCTACGCCCGGGAGCGCATGCTGTCGCTCATGGGTCTGCGCATGCAGACCTTCATCATGAACGGCACCGGCCGTCCGCCGCATCCGTCGGTCATGAAGAACTTCATGACGCAGTCGGCCGAGATCAAGACCAGCCTGGCACTCGAGATCGAGGGGGCCGCCGGCATGCTCGACCGCGCCGACGCCCCCGACTCCGGGTTCTGGCAGAACGCCGTGCTCTCGCAGTTCGCCTCACGGATCGGCGGTGGCACCAACGAGGTGCATCGCAACATGATCGCCGAAGGTGGTCTCGGGCTTCCCCGTGATTCGCAGCCCGACAAGGACCTTCCCTGGAAGGACATCCTCAAGGCCTAGGACGAGCCGAGTGGCGCCCACTGGCGCCGCTCGTCCCCGTGAGATCCCCTGTGTGTTCCGCGCTCAGTCGAGCTTGAGGACCCTGCGAGCGTTGTCACGCAGGAACTTCGGCCACACCTCGTCCTTGAACGGCACGTTCGGGAGTTCCGCGAAGATCCGGTCGTAGCTGAGCCCGGCCGGGAAGTAGCCGGCGTAGATGATCTTG
>CANFHM010000022.1 GCA_947446975.1 Microthrixaceae bacterium | reverse complement strand
GCAGCAGATCCAGCAGCAGCACTGAGCGCTCGCAGCAGATCCGGGAGTCCGCCGGTCTTGAGGTTGGACATCACTCGTCCGGGGGGCGTCTCACCGGATTCCCATTCCATCCATGCAGCGAGAAGTTTGGTCGGATCGGGGGGAGGGGTTTCCATGGCTGAGAGGGTACCGACCTACGCTCCCCCAATGACCGACGACGGCGAAGAACTGGCGGCCAACGGGTCCGGGCACGGCGCCGACCCCGCACCGCGTTCGTGGACCGACCTGTTCACCGACCGCGACAGCTTCGTCCCCGTGCTCCTGCTCGCGGTCGTCCTGGTGGTGATGTCACCGGTGATCGACCTCTTCGACTGGGGGTTCCTGCTCGAGTTCCCGTTCAGCGCCGGACTCGTCCTGCTCGCCCTCGACCGATCGAAGGTCCGACCCCGCACCCTGCGCTCGGCCGCCATCGCCCTGGGCGTGGTGGGCGTCAGCACCATCGTCCTGAGCCTGTTGCGCGAGGCCACCTTCTCCCAGGACAACCTGCTGGTCGCCATCAACTCGTTCATGTTCGCCGTGCTCTTCGCCATCGCGTTCCCCGCCGTGGTCCGCCGGGCCTTCCAGCACGAGCGCGTGACGATGAACTCACTGGTCGCGGCGATCACCGGGTACCTGCTGATCGGGATCTGGTTCGCCGCCACCTATCGGGGCATCGCCGCACTCAACGGCTACTCGTTCTTCCGCGAGACCTCCCAGCCCCGGGGAGGCGACTTCACCTACTTCAGCTTCCTGACGCTCACCACAGTGGGTTACGGCGATCTCAGCCCGAGCACCGACATCGCCCGGATCGCATCGATCTCCGAGGCCGTGATCGGCCAGATCTACCTCGTCACCGCCGTCGCCCGACTCGTGAGTCTCCTCGGCACCGCCAGGGACCGCGACGAGGAGCGCCGCGGTACACAGTGAGGGACCGGCGCCGCGGCACGCAATGGAACAACGAAGAAGGCCGGTCCCGAAGGACCGGCCCACTCCAGTTCTGGGTACAGCTGACTGCTCAGGCCGGAGCCTGGATCACATCATGCCGCCCATGCCACCCATGCCACCCATGGCGGCCGCAGCAGCGGCAGCGCCGGCGCCGTCGTCGGGCTTGTCGGCCACGAGCGCCTCGGTGGTGAGCAGGAGAGCAGCGATGGAGGCTGCGTTCTGCAGCGCAGCGCGGGTCACCTTGGCCGGATCGATGACGCCGGCCTTCATGAGGTCGACCATCTCGCCAGTGGCGGCGTTGAGGCCGGTGGAGCCGGTGGCGTCCTCGACCTGCTGCACGATGACGGCACCCTCGAGGCCGGCGTTGTCGGCGATGCATCGGGCCGGGGCCTCGAGTGCACGGTAGACAGCGCGGGCGCCGGTGGCCTCGTCACCCTCGAGCGAGTCGATGGTGGCCTTGAGCGAGGCACGGGCACGGAGCAGGGCGGTGCCGCCACCAGCGACGACACCCTCCTCGATCGCCGCACGAGTTGCGCTGAGCGCGTCCTCGATGCGGTGCTTCTTCTCCTTGAGTTCCACCTCGGTGGCTGCGCCGACCTTGATGACGGCCACGCCGCCCGACAGCTTCGCCAGACGCTCCTGGAGCTTCTCGCGATCCCAGTCGGAATCGGTGTCGTCGATCTCGCGCTTGATCTGGGCCACACGACCGTTGACGTCGGCAGCAGCACCGGCGCCCTCGACGATGGTGGTCTCGTCCTTGGTGACGACGACCTTGCGGGCGGTGCCGAGCAGGTCGAGCGAGGTGGAGTCGAGCTTGAGGCCGACCTCCTCGGAGATGACCTGACCACCGGTGAGGATGGCCATGTCGGCGAGCATCGCCTTGCGGCGCTCACCGAAGCCCGGAGCCTTGACGGCCACCGAGTTGAAGGTGCCGCGGATCTTGTTCACGACGAGCGTGGCGAGGGCCTCACCATCGACATCCTCGGCGATGATCAGCAGGGGCTTGCCCGACTGCATGACCTTCTCGAGCACGGGGAGCATGTCCTGCACCGACGAGATCTTCGAGTTCACGAAGAGGATGTACGGGTTGTCGAGGACGGCTTCCTGACGCTCGGCGTCGGTGACGAAGTACGGCGAGAGGTAGCCCTTGTCGAACTGCATGCCCTCGACGAAGTCGAGATCCATGCCGAAGGTGTTGGACTCCTCGACGGTGACGACGCCGTCCTTGCCGACCTTGTCGATGGCATCGGCGATGACGCCACCGATGGTGGTGTCAGCGGCGGAGATGCTGGCGACCTGGGCGATCTCGGACTTGTCGTCGATCTCCTTGGCCTGCGAGCGGATGCTCTCCACGGCGGTGGCGACGGCCTTCTCGATGCCTCGCTTGAGGCTGAGGGGGCTGGCGCCGGCGGCCACGTTGCGCAGACCTTCACGCACGAGGGCTTGGGCGAGCACCGTGGCGGTGGTGGTTCCATCACCAGCGATGTCGTTGGTCTTGGTGGCCACCTCCTTCACGAGCTGGGCACCCATGTTCTCGAAGGGATCTTCGAGCTCGACCTCACGGGCGATGGACACGCCGTCGTTGGTGATGGTGGGGGCGCCGAACTTCTTGTCGAGCACCACATTGCGACCCTTCGGGCCGAGCGTGACCTTGACGGCATCAGCGAGCGCGTTCACGCCCGCCTCGAGGGCGCGGCGGGCGTCCTCGTCGAACTTGAGAATCTTGGCCATTGAGGACTCCGATTACTTGATGACCGCGAGGACGTCGCGGGCATTGAGGATGAGGACGTCGACGCCACCGGTGCTGATCTCGGTGCCGCCGTACTTGCTGTAGACGACGGTGTCGCCGACCTGGACGTCGACGGGGATGAGTTCACCGGTCTGATCGCTGCGACGGCCGGGGCCGACGGCAAGGACTTCACCCTGCTGCGGCTTCTCCTTGGCGGTGTCGGGGATGACCAGGCCGCTGGCGGTGGTCTCCTCGCTCTGGCCGGGCTTGACCACGATGCGATCTTCGAGGGGCTGAAGGTTCATGAAAGGGCTTCTCCGTTGTCGTTTCGCTCAGGAATCGGTTGTGACTGCGAGCGTGTCGCACGACCCGGGGAGCGTTAGCACTCTCCGAGGGCGAGTGCTAACGATACGCGCAACATCGGCGGGTGACAACCTGAGCGGGCGGATTCACCCGGCCGGCTGGAACAGTGCCCGGACTCAGAGCAGGGTCGAGAGGAGGCGGAGGTTCGGGTCGGCCCCGGTGTCGAGCGGCGACGGGCCATCGGACTGCAGGCGGTACCACCCGGCTGCGGCCACCATGGCGGCGTTGTCGGTGCACATGGCCCGGCTGGGCAGGAACGCCCGCAGGCCATCGGCGACACACACGTCGAGGAGCCGCTCCCGCAGCAACGAGTTCGCCGCCACTCCCCCGGCGAGGCACAACGCCTTCGCCCCATGGTCATGAGCGGCACGGCGCGCCTTGGTCACCAGCACATCGACGACCGCCTGCTGGAACGAGGCCGCCACATCAGCGGTCGAGACCTCCGGATTGCGGCGCACATGGTTCACCACCGAGGTCTTGAGACCGGAGAACGAGAAGTCGTAGCCCTCGGCGAGCATGGCCCGGGGGAAGGCGATGGCGGTGGGATCGCCCTGATCGGAGATGAGGTCGATGGCCGGACCACCCGGATAGCCGAGCCCGAGATAGCGGGCCACCTTGTCGAAGGCCTCACCGGCGGCATCGTCGATGGTGGATCCGAGCACCCGGTACTTCCCGTGACCCTCCATCAGCACGAGCAGGGTGTGCCCGCCCGACACGAGCAGGACGACCACCGGCAGCTCGATCTCGGGGTCCTCGAGCAGCGCTGCGTAGAGATGCGCCTCGAGATGGTTCACCGCCACGAACGGGACATCCCACACGAGCGCCAGGGTCTTGGCCGCGCTCACTCCGACGAGCAGTGCGCCGATGAGCCCCGGACCGACGGTGGCGGCGACGGCATCGACATGGTCGTTGTCGATCCCGGCCTCGACCAGCGACCGGGCCACGACCGGGGTCAGCAGTTCGACATGGGCCCGGCTGGCGATCTCGGGCACGACCCCGCCGAAGCGGGCATGCAGGTCGACCTGGCTCGACACCACCGAGGACAGCACCTGATGGCCGTCCACCACCACCGCAGCGGCGGTCTCGTCGCAGCTCGTCTCGATGCCGAGCACCCTGGTCGTCATGCGGAACCGTCCTGTTCTTCGCTGTTCGGGAGCGCGTTGCTGGAGACCATGTTGCTGGAGACCATGTTGCTGGAGACCATGTTGCTGGAGAGCGAGCTTCCGGGGACCATGCTGCTCGGGAGCACACTCAGCCGTTCGACCAGCAGCGGCGAATCGAGGGATGCCTCGATCCGGTCGAGGCGAGCGGCGTACTCCCCGGTGTCGACCTCATGGGCCCACAGCACGAGCGCATCCTCATCGGGATGGCGGTAGTACCCCTTGCGGGTGCCGACGGGCAGGAAGCCGAACCGTCGGTAGAGCGCCTGGGCCGCCTCGTTCGATGCGCGGACCTCGAGGGTGACCGCGGTGGCGCCCCGTGCGATCGCCTCCCGCAGCAGCACCAGCATGAGCCGGGTGCCGATGCGGGCGCCCTGCCGCTCCGGATCCACGGCGATCGTGGTCACATGCCCGTCGGTGAGTGCGAACAGCAGTCCGGCGAACCCGACCACGGTGGACCCCATGCGGGCCACGAGATAGATCCGCTCGGGCCGGCGGGCCTCGGCGAGGAACAACCCGTGGGACCACGGGGTGGAACTCGTGTGCTCCTCGATGCGCAGCACCGCGCGCAGATGACGTCGCCGCATGGGGGTCACCACGACCTCCGGCACCATGGTGCGACTTCCGACGACGGCCCGCAGTGCGTTCATGGCGCCGGACGGGTGGACCAGTTGATCTCCGCATCGGGCTTGCGGAGATAGAGCGGTTGGAGATCCCACGGCTTCACCCACTGCTCGCGCAGCGCCTGCGCATGGGCGAGCATCACCAACGAGGACGCCGCCGGATGGGCGAACCCCTCCTCGACGATCTCGATCTTCTTGAGCCCCTCGAACACCTCGCGATAGCGCTGGGCACCGTCGCCGACGAGGAGGCACTCCTCCCCCGACGCCAGGATCTCCGAGGCGAGATCGTCGGGCGACCCCACCTGATGATCGGAGAGACGCTGCACGCCTCCGGGGACCTGTCGGTAGAACGCGTAGAAGAGCTCGCCGCGTCGGGCATCGATGGTGGCCACGATCAGTCGGGAGGTGAACCGGACGGGGAACGCCAGCAGGTCGAGCGACGACACGCCGATCATCGGCACGTTGAGCGCGTGCGCCATGGCCTTGGCCGAGGCCACGCCCACGCGCAGCCCCGTGAACAGCCCGGGGCCCAGGTCGACGGCGACCACACTGATCTCCGACAGCTCGATCCGGGCCTGTCGGCAGGTGAACTCGATGGCCGGCGTGAGCACCTCGGCATGCTGCCGTCCGCGCAGCGACTGGGTCGAGGCCAGCACGCCCTCATGGCCACCGATGGCCACGCTCACCTGCGCGGTGGCCGTGTCGATTCCGATGATCAGCATCAGTTCCCACCAGTCGGTTCGTGGATCCATTCGGCGACGGCCGTGGCGATGGCCCGCACCCGGGCCGACCACCGCGGGCCGACAGGCACCAGTTCGAGCACCCGCACATCATCGGGATCGCCCGCGTCAGCAGAAGCACCGGTGCGACCTGCTCCAGACAACTCAGCATCAGCCAGCGCAGCATCAGTCAGCGCAGCATCAGCCAGCTCTGCATCAGGGAACGTGAACCTGATCTCGAGGTAGTCGGCGGGCAGGGCCGGCGCCACGGCGTCGCCCCATTCGATGACGGTGACGCCACCCTCGTCGAGCATCTCGGGGACGCCGAGGTCGAGGACCTCGCTGAGCGCCTCGAGACGGTAGACGTCGAGATGGTTCAGCTCGAGGCGACCCTCATAGGTGTTTACCAGCGTGAACGTCGGGCTCGTGATGAGGTCGTCCACGCCGAGGGCCGCACCGAACCCCTGTGTGAAAGCGGTCTTCCCGGCGCCGAGATCGCCAGCGAGCAGCAGGAGATCACCGGGCCGGGCGAGCTCCGCCAGCGCGGCCGCCATGGCCTTGGTGGCCTGCGCCGATGTGGTGCGCACGAAGATCATCCCTCTGCCCTCCGATAGAAACGCGGCACACGGGGGCCGATCCCACAGACCACCTCATAGGCGATGGTGTCGAGATGGCCCGCCCATTCCTCCGCAGTGATGCACTCGGCTCCCTGGTGACCGATCAGCACGACCTCATCACCCGCGGCGACGAGATCATCGCCGCAGTCGACCATCAGCTGATCCATGGTGACCACGCCGACCACGGGGCGACGACGGCCGCCGATGAGCACCTCGCCACCGGAGAGTCCGAACCGGCGGGGCACACCATCGGCGTATCCGATCGGCACCGTGGCGACGGTGGTGGGGCGGTCGAACCGATGACGGAGGCCGTAGGAGACTCCCTCACCGGCCCCCACCCGCTTGACCATCGAGATCTCGGCCCGCAGGGTGAGCGCCGGACGAAGACCGAGTCCGGCGGCGAGTCCCGGCGCCGGCGCGATGCCGTAGACGGCGATACCGCAGCGCACGAGGTCATGACGACCGCGGGGATGCTCGATGGCGGTGGCCGAGTTGGCCGCATGACGGATCGACGGTTCGATCCCCGCAGCAGCGAGCTCCTCGATGACCCGGTCGAAGCGATCCAGCTGCACGTCGGTGAACGGGTTGTCGAGCTCATCGGCCACGGCGCAGTGCGTGAACACACCCTCGAGCTCGAGCTCGGGATGACGGCGGATCTCCTGGGCCATGACCACTGCGTCAGCCGGGGCGACGCCGATGCGATTCATCCCGGTGTCGACCTTGAGATGCACCAGGACCCGACGATCCTGCTCCGCAGCGGCGGCGGCGAGGAGTTCGATCGCTGCCGTCGTGTGCACGCACACCCGCAGATCGAGACGCACCGCCGTGGCGAGATCGGCGAGGCGGGGTTGGGAGAGCAGCAGGATCGGTGCGGTGATCCCCGCCCGGCGCAGCACCGCCGCCTCCTCGACGAGGGCGACGCCCAACCAGTCAGCGCCGGCGTCGAGCACCGCCTCGCTCGTGGCGATGGCGCCATGGCCGTAGCCATCAGCCTTGACGACGGCACACACCAGCGCGGGCGCGACGGCCGATCGGAGCGCCCCGACGTTGTGCGCGACCGCTTCGAGATCGACCTCTGCGCGTGCCGCTCGCACGTCGTCCCTACTCGCCGTCCACCGAGTCGAACTCGCGCACGATCTCGCGCACGATGTCGCCGCGGGCGACGATGCCGACCAGTGATCCACCCTCGTCGATCACGACGAGCCGGTCGACACCCTCCTCATGCATGATCGTGGCGACCTCCTCGACAGTGGCATCCGCGGCGATGGACGAAGCACCGGGGGTCATGACCTCGCCGACGGTGGATCCGAGCGCCTTCTCCATGTCCGCGTCGAAGCGCTTCTTCGAGGAGGGGAGCTCGAGGTAGGCGCCGAGCAGCGTGATGACCGTCGGGAGATGCACCCGCGCCTCCTCGACGATGAGGTCGCTCGTGGAGAGCATGCCGACGACGGCACCGTCGTCGATCACCGGTGCCCCATCGACATCGCGACGAAGGAGTTCGCGCATGGCATCGCGCACGTCATCGCCGGGGGCGAAGGTCAGGACCTCGGTGGTCATGATCTCGCTGACGGGGAGTTCTCGGAGCATCGGTCCTCCAGGGGACGAGGGGGAACCGGAGCGACAGTTCCGGAGCACCAGTATCAGGACAGCAGTTTCAGGTCAGCAGTTTCAGGTCAGAGCATCGAGTTCGGCGAGGACGGCGGGGATGCGCCAGGGCAGGTCGCCGGCCACGGAACCGTGCCGCCAGCCTAGGGCTCCTGCCCGACCATGGATGAATGCGCCGGCCGCCGCCGCATGGAACGGATCCAGTCCGCAGGCGAGCAGCGCACCGATGATCCCGGCGAGCACATCGCCGGTCCCGGCAGTGGCGAGTCGGGCGTCACCGGAGGTGGACACGAGGACAGCACCATCCGGTGCGGCCACCACGGTGGCGGGCCCCTTCAGCAGGACCACCGCTCCCGTCCGTGCGGCGAGACGACGGGCCGCAGCGATCCTGTCGATGCCCGGCGGCCCACCGTCGAGGCGGGCGAACTCACCGTCATGCGGGGTCAGCACCATCCGGGGACCGACGAATCCCGCGAGATCAGCGTGTTCGGCGAGATCGGTCAGACCAGAGAGGACGGTGAGCGCATCGGCGTCGACCACGGTCGGGACACCCATCGAGCGAGCGCCGGCGAGGACCTCGAGGATCGAGACCGCGGTCGGCGCCGACAGCCCGAGACCGTTCCCGATGACGAGGGATCCGAACCGCGACAGATCGGCCAGCACCTCGTCCGCCCAGTCCGTGGCCGGCAGCCCCCGCCGCACCACCTCGGTCGGCAGCTGCACCACCGCCGGAGGCGCGACAGTCACAGCCGGAGGCGCGACAGTCACAGCCGGAGGCGCGACAGTCACAGCCGGAGGCGCGACAGGCATCTCCAACCTCACGTACCCGGATCCGGTGCGGAGGGCGGCTCGGGAGGCGAGGGCCCCAGCCCCCTCCATGCCCGGCGCCCCGGCCACGACACAGACCGCGCTGTTCCATTTGTGTGCATCGACGGGCCGGGTGCGCAGCCAGCCGGCCACCGCGGTCGCGCCGACGAGATGGGCCGACGCCCGCGAGACATCGAGACCGATATCAGCCACCGTGATCCGACCCGACCGCCGTGCCCCTGCGGCGAACAGCAGACCCGGCTTGAGCGCGGCGAACGTGAGCGTCTCCTCGGCGACCAGCGTCGACTCCTCGGACACTGTGGACCCATCAGACGTTGCAGCTCCATCAGCGCCCGTCAGACCATCAGCGCCGGAGGGGATGTCCACAGCCAGCACCGGGGTGCCCGGCGGTGGCGAGGGGGCGCGGAACGGGCGAGCCGGATCGATCCGGTACCCGCTGCCGAAGGCTGCGTCGATCACGAGATCGCAGGCGGGCAGCTCCGTGGGCGCCTTTGCGATCTCGATGACCCGGACGCGCACACCGCGCCGGGCGAGGCGTCGCGCCGCATCCCGACCGTCATCGCCGTTGTGCCCGCCACCGACCAGCACCACGACCCGACGCCCGTAGGTCCCGCCGAGCATGCCGATCGCATGCCGGACCAGCGCCGCTCCGGCCCGGGCGATGAGTTCCTCCACCGGTTCAGGGGCATCGCGATCGATGGCGTTCATCTCGGCGGGGGTCACGATCGGGACGAGCCCGCCGGCGATGAGCGGATCGAGCTCGGCCGGCGTTCCGACCTCGCTGCGCCACTGCGCCATCCGTACCTGCCCCCGGCCCTGACGCCGACCCGGACGACGACCCTGACTCCGACCCTGAGCCCCGCCCCGCGCCCCACCCGATGTCCCGATGGCGATGACCTCGGCCTGGGCGAGCGTGTCCGTATGGGTCAGGCTCAGCTCGAATCGCTCCACCCCGAGCTCGGCCGCCAGCGCAGCCGCCCGTCCGGAGAGCACGAGGCTCGGGCGACCCTCCGCCGAGCGACCCACGTCGAGATCGTGCCAGTCCACCGCACCGATGCCGACGCCCATCGACTTCATGGCCGCCTCCTTGGCGGCGAAGCGCACGGCGAACCGTTCGGTGGGGTCGTTGCGCTGCAGGCAGTACTCGCGCTCGGCGGGGGTGAAGAGCCGTTCGATGAGCCCAGGTCGACGTTCCAGCATCCGGCGGAACCGGTCGACCTCGACCAGATCGATGCCGACGCCGAGGATCACGATCGCCAGCGCTCGGCGAGATCGTTCACCGGTTCGGTCATGAGATCGATGATCGGCACGTCGACGAGCAGATCGTCGCGGAACACCGGCTCGGTCTCGGTGACCGCATGCTTGATGGCGCCGTACCGGTTGCGATACCCCTGCAGCACCGAGCGAAGGACCGGCAGCGTGAGATCCTCGTGCAGACGCACATGGAGCAGCGCCAGACCCGTGGGCTCGCCGTCCTTGATCTCCGGGACGATGATCACGGTACGACCGTCGCTGCGACCCTTCGCCACGAGCACCGTGCGCTCCACGGCGACCCACCGCTTGGTGCCCCGAAGTTCGGGTTGGTCCACGGTCCGGCTGCGCAGCTCACGACCGAGCCCACCACGATCGACGATGACCACCGTCGCATCATCGTGGCCGTTGGAGTCCACCTGACCCTCGATGGCGTAGCGGGTGTACCCGAGCACCTCGGCCACGAGGGGCTCGAGAGAGGCCAACGTGCGCAGCGTGGTGTAGCTGAGCCGGTCGCGGGGAGCACCGGCGGCGAGGACCTCGCGCACCAACGGCACCTGCATGAGGGTCTCGTCGCTGCGGGAGATCCCGACGGTGACGGTCTTGGCCTGATGCTTGATGGCATCGATCGGTCGGGTGAGCTCATCGATGGCCGAGCTCAGCGCGATCGTGAGGTCCTCGAGCACCACACCGGGCGTGCCGACCTTTCCGTGCTCGACCTGGTACGACTCCAACGACGCGATGCCGAGTGCATAGCGCCACAGCGACGCCAGCCGCGATGCCGTGCTCGCCTCGAGGTTCCCGTCGAGTGCACCGGACCGGAGACTGTCGAAGAACCGGCCGGCCGACGGGGCCATCGCCGGCTGCAGATGACGCCGCAGCTCCTCACCGTCCCCCGAGAGCCCGGTGGCGATGGCCTCGTCGATGGCGGCACGCGCCTCGCGGAGGGGTCGGGCCTGCGCATCGATGGCGAGGGCCGCCTCGTACCCGAACAGATGGCCGACCATCGCTGAGAGCACGAAGGCCAGCCGCGGATGCACCACCGGGACGGAGATCACATGGAGTGCCGCCGAGAACCGTTCCTCGCCCTCACTGGCGATCACGACCGGCGCCGCCTTATGGGCCCGGTAGATCGCCACCTCCTTGGCCACATCATCAGCGGTGGAACCCTGCAGGCCGGCGGCGCAGACGAGGATCATGGGTTCCGAGGACAGATCGATGTGCTTCTTGTCCTCGGTGCCGTCGCACGCGATGGCCTTGTAACAGAGCTCGGAGAGCTTGATCCGGACCTCCTCCGCAGCGATCCGATTGGCCCCGTTGCCGACGATGGCCCAGTACCTCCGCGACGGCGCCACATCCTGGGCCGCCCGGGCGATCTCGGACCGAAGGGCGAAGGTGGCCTCGAGTGCTGCTGGCATGGCCCGGAGACTCTCGAGCACCTGACGCCGATCCGACGCGCCCACGGAAGCTGTGCCACCAGCAGAAGCTGTGCCACCAGCAGAAGCTGTGCCACCAGCCGCGCTCCCGCCGCCGACCGGCGCCGCCGCGTCCGCGATCGCTGCGGCGAGCAGGAAGCAGGCGGCGATCTGTGCGTAGAACGCCTTCGTGGACGCCACGCTCATCTCCACATCGCGACCATCGGAGGTGTGGAGCACCCCATCGGCCCGATCGGTGAGATCACTGTTGCGGCGGTTGACGATGGCGACGACATGACCCCCGCGGGCCCGCACGAGGTCGACCGTACGGTTCGTGTCGGTGGTGGTGCCCGACTGGCTCACGGCGATGACGAGGGTGTCGGCCATCGAGTCGGCGAGCCCGAAGCCGGACAGTTCGGTGGCCAGCGCCGCGCTCACCCGAAGCGCGGTGTGCGGGGCGAACGCAGCGAGACCCTCCACCAGCGCCCGTGACGCCACCGCAGCGGTGCCCTGGCCGATGGCGATGATGCGACTGATCGAACCGTCCGCCAGCCCGGCGCGCACCTCGGGGGACAGGACCTCATCGCCGAGGATGACCTCGGGACCGGCGGCCCCGTCGATCAGCTTGCCGCGCAGGGTCTTGCGGAACGACCCTGCTGCCTCGCCGATCTCCTTCAACAGGAAATGCGGGGCGTCGCCACGATCGATGTCGCGGGTGGTGATCTGCGCGGTGTCGAACTCCTCCGCGCCGACGGCGAGCGGGGTCCCGTCGTAGGCCCATCGTTCGATCCCGGCGATGTCGCCGGCGAGGGCGCCGCGGAGTCGGACCACCTGGCCCCGACTGGCGGGATTGGTGGGATCGGCGGGCACATCGCCGTCCAGCCGGAGGTAGGACGGCGTGTCCTCGACGACGCCATAGGGCTCGCTGGCCACGATGAACGCATCCTCGGCCGTCCCGATGTAGAGCGCCTGCCCGCTCCCCCGCAGCGCGAGGAGGAGATCGGAGGCTTCGGCCGCCGAACTCGCGGCGATGGCCACCGAACCCTCCAGCAGGTTCACGGTCTCACGGAAGGCATCGACCACCGTCGACCCGTCGACCATGGCCCGCGAGGTCAGGGTGGGGATGACCTTGGCGTCGGTGGTGATCTCCTCGGCGATGCGCAATGACGCACTGAGCTTGAGGTCGGCGAAGTTGTCGACATCGCCGTTGAGCACGGCTGTGAGGTACGGGCGGGAGTTCGCCGTTCCCGCCTCATCATCAGCGAGCTCGTCGGAGTTGAGCGGATGGGCGTTCGGCTGGGAGATGATCCCGACGCTGGCCCAGCGGGTGTGCCCGAGCACCACCGCCTCGACCGTCCCCGACGCGAGGGCCTGTCGCAGGAGCGGATCGGTGGTGATCGACGCCCGCAGCGCCCGGGTGTTGTCCCCGAGCTCCCCGATCTCCGCCGCCGCCTTGTAGACGAGGCTCAGGTGACCCGCCGGTGTGCGCACGGCCATCGAGCCGAAGAGCGGATCGGTGGCCCGTTCACGCAGGTCCGCCCGCAGCGCCGGTGAGTCGAGATCGATCCCATGGCCCCGCACCAGCAGATGGAGTCCTGCACTGTCACGACCGCGCACCTCGAGCCGGTCGAGGGCCGAGAGCGCCTGATGCATCGAGAGCCCGACGCCGATCGCCGCCGGATTCGCCCCGAGACCCACCAGCTCGATGACACCGTCGGCGGCGCGGAGTCGATCCCGACGCACGGCCCAGGCCGCATCCTTGAGTTCGATGAGCGCGGCGTTGACCGACTCCAGTTCCGATCCGAGCGCGGTCCCGACGCCGGATCCGAGCGCAGTTCCGACCATCGCAGTGTCGGCGTCGAGCAGCGCCTCGAAGGCGGTGATCTGCCGGTCGATACCCGAGATCAGGGTCGAGACACGCGCCGCCGCACCCGGCACCTTGATGAGCAGACGCACACCTGCCACGCCGCGCAGCAGCGCATCAGCCTGTCCGACGAGCGCAGCGGCCTCCGCCACTGCAGCTCCGGCCGGGGTGGAGCCTGATGCGTCGGTCGAGCCCGTCAGTGCGTGGATGAGGCGATCGAGGACCAGTGACGCCTGTTCGAGGGATCCGCAGACCCCATCGACATCAGGAACTGCTCGATCGGTGGGACGTCGAACGACGGCGATGATCCCGCACATGTTCCGCTGGAGACTCCTCGTTCGTGGACGGGCGAGAGTCTAGGCGGAGCACACTTCCTCGACCGCCGCGGCCAGTCGGCCGACGACCTCGAGCGCCTGCTCCTCAGTGGCCGCCTCCACCATCACGCGGATGACCGGTTCGGTGCCGCTGGGACGCAGCAGGATGCGACCGGACGACCCGAGAAGACGCTGCTCGGCCGCGAGCTCCCCGGCGAGGATGTCGGCGATGTCGCTGCGGCGGGACTGCACCGCGACATTGCGGAGAACCTGTGGGAGCTGGGTCATCGACGCCGCTGCGAGCTCGGAGAACCGTGGCTCGGGGGCCTCGCCGGTGCCCTGTCCGATGCCCTGACCGGTGCGCTGCCCACCCCCTCCGACCACCATGCGGGCTCGCTGCAGCAGATCGAGGAGTCGGAGTCCCGACAGCAGTCCGTCACCGGTGGTGGCGAGCTCGGCGAAGACGATGTGACCGCTCTGCTCCCCGCCCAGAGAACCACCCGTTCGGGCGAGGGCCTCGAGCACGTGTCGATCCCCGACGGCGGTCTCCACCACCTCGATGCCGAGCCGTTCCATCGCGATCCGGAACCCCAGATTCGTCATGACCGTGACCACGACGAGGTCACCCCGCAGCGCTCCGCGGGCATGCAGATCGGCGGCGAAGAGTGCGAGCAGATGGTCACCGTCGACGATGGCGCCGCGTTCGTCGACCGCCACCAGGCGATCAGCATCACCGTCGAAGGCCAGACCGATGTCGGCCCCCGATGCGAGCACGGCGGCCTGCAGATCCTCCGGATGGGTGGAACCGCAGCCGTCGTTGATGTTGCGACCATCGGGCTCGGCGTGCAGGACATCCACCCGGGCACCACAGGCGGCGATCACCCCGACGGCGATGGCCGACTGGGCACCGTTGGCGCAGTCGATGACGACATGGAGACCATCGAGCGGCACGGAGACGGCCGAGCGCAACGACGCGGTCCAGTCGCCGATCGCCACGTCCACCGCAGCATCAGCATCAGCATCAGCACGGGGAGAGACCGACCCGGCATCGGGAGCAGCGTGTTCGAGCCGTCCCTCGAGCAGTTCATCGAGCAGGCGCTCGAGTTCCGACTCGACCGCATCGCTCAGCTTGCGTCCGCCCGGACCGAAGAACTTGATGCCGTTGTCCGACCAGGGGTTATGGGATGCGGAGATGACCGCACCACCGACACCATCGCGGGCCGCCAGCCAGGCCACCGCGGGGGTCGGGGCCACGCCGAGCACCGTCGCGCCGGCGCCACCGCGAGCGAGACCGGCCACGAGGGCGCGTTCGATCCGCTCCCCCGAGGCTCGGGTGTCGCGTCCGACCACGAAGTGGGGGCCGAGCGTGCGCGCTGCGGCCTCGCCGAGGGCGAGGACGAATGCGTCGGAGAACTCGTCGGCCGGGCCGCGGACTCCGTCAGTGCCGAATCGCAGTCCCATACGGACCTGCGAGGATCAGCGCTTCGAGTACTGAGGCGCCTTGCGGGCCTTCTTGAGGCCGTACTTCTTGGATTCCTTCTTGCGATCATCGCGAGTGAGGAAGCCGGCCTTCTTGAGCTCCGGGCGCATCTCCGGATCGAGTTCGATCAGCGCACGGGCGATGCCATGACGCAGCGCACCGGCCTGGCCCGACACGCCGCCACCATCGATGGTGCAGTCGATGTCATAGACCTCATCGGTGCTGGTCAGACGCAGCGGTTCGCTGAGGATCATCCGATGGGTTGCGGTGGGGAAGTACTCCGTGACCGGACGACCGTTCACGGTGATGTTGCCGGTTCCCGGGCGGAGGCGGACACGAGCGACAGCGCGCTTGCGGCGTCCGGTCGTCTGAGTGAGTGGCTGCGACATGTTTGATCCTCAGTGACGGCCGCTCAGCGGGCCTTGGCGTGGGTGAATTCGATGGGCTCGGGGCTCTGCGCGGCGTGCGGGTGCACCGGGCCGGCGTAGACCTTCAGCTTGGTGAGCTGCTGACGACCGAGACGGTTGTGCGGGAGCATGCCCCGGATGGCTCCGCGGACGGCTTCCTCGGGCTTGGTGGCGAGGAGGTTGCCGTAGGACTGGGTGCGCAGGCCGCCCGGGTAGCCGGAGTGGCGATGCACGAAGAGCTTGTCGCCCTTGTTCGAGGTGAGCACGATCTTGTCGGCGTTGATGATGATCACGTGATCGCCGGTGTCGATGTGCGAGGCGTAGGTGGGCTTGTGCTTGCCGCGCAGGATGCGGGCGACCTCGGTCGCGAGACGGCCCAGGACCATGCCTTCGGCATCGATCACGAACCATGCACGGGTGATTTCGCTGGCTTTGGGAGAGTAGGTGCGCACGCGCAGCCCTTCAGTTCGAGATCCGCGGATCGGAGTCCACGGATGGTTGTTCAGGAGAAACGGCCACGGCGCAGGCGGAGATCCGCGCGCCAGAGCGGAGTGACACGATACGGCGGGAGCACCTTCCACGGCAAACCCGCTGTTCGGACGAGGTATTCATGCTCGCTGCACCGACTGCACCGGCTGCACGGATCGCACCGACTGCACCGATCACACCGACCTCGCCGGGGAACTGCGCATCAGTAGCCGACCTCCCAGAGGCAGAGTCCCTGGGCCGGCGCCACCTGACCGGCTCGTGCGCGATCTCGGGCCTCGAGGATCGTGCCCATGTCGGCGGCCCGGAGATGACCGCGGCCCATGTCGACCATCGTCCCCACGAGTGCCCGGACCATCTGCTGGCAGAACGCGTTCGCCCTGATCTCGAACCGGAGCATGCCGTCGCCGAGGTCCTGCCATCGGGCCGAGTGCACCCTGCGGACGAGCGAGGCGCCGACATCGGACTTCGGCCGTCGGCAGAAGCTCGAGAAGTCATGTGATCCGAGGATCGGGTCGCAGGCCAGATTCATGTCGTCGACCGAGAGCGGGATCCCGACCCACCAGGTGGTCGGTGCGAGGAACGGATCCGGGATCGAACGGTTGAGCACGGTGTAGCGGTAGTGCCGGTGCACGGCGGAGAACCGGGCATCGAAGTCGTCAGCGGCAAGGGCGCAGGACTGCGCCACGATGCCGGGGACGAGATTGCGGTTGACCACCCGGGCGAGTTCCACCGGGTCGGCCTTCGCCTCCACCACATCGAAGGAGAGCACCTGGGCGCGGGCGTGCACACCAGCATCGGTGCGTCCGGCCACCGAGATCTCGAGGTCGTGGCTCACGGCCCGCTCGAGCACCGCCCGGATGGATCCCACCACGGTGGTGACGCCGGTGTTCTCGGCCACCCCGCGGAACTGCGCCCCGTCGTAGGCGATCTCCATCCGCATCCGGACGCGACCCGGTGCGGGTGGATCAGGGATCACCCGCACCGGTATCGAGTTCTGGAGTTCCTCCACGGACCTCAGTCTGAGGAACGGTGGATCAGAGGAGTTCGATGCGCGCCATCGGGGCGTTGTCGCCCTGACGCGGACCGAGCTTCAGGATGCGGGTGTAGCCACCCGGCCGGTCGACGTAGCGCGGACCGATGTCACTGAAGAGCTTCGACGCCATCTCCTGATCGCCGAGGAACGCGACCACCTGACGCTGACGGTGGACACCGCCCTTCTTGGCCTTGGTGATGAGCTTCTCGGCGATGGGGCGCAGGGCCTTGGCCTTGGCCTCGGTGGTGACGATCCCCTCAGCGGCGAAGAGCGACGCTGCGAGGTTGGCCATCATGAGACGCTGATGGGCGGCGGAGCCACCGAAGCGGCCGGATTTGCGTGGGGTTGCAGGCATGGTGGATCAGTCCCGTTGCTTGAGCGACAAGCCGCGCTCGTCGAGCTTCTCGATGACTTCGTCGAGCGACTTCTGCCCGAAGTTGGTGACGGTGAGGAGATCGTCGACCGACTTCTGCAGGAGCTCTCCGATGGTGTTGACCTGGGCCCGCTTGAGGCAGTTGCGGGGGCGTTCCGAGAGGTCGAGGTCCTCGATCGGCAGATCGAGGTCCGGTGAACCGGCGCTCATGACGCTGACCTCACCGAGTTCGAGCCCCTGGGGCTCATCGCTCATCTCGGCCACGAGCGTCACGAGTGCCTGCAGCGTGGCACCCGCCGAGGCGAGCGCCTCACGGGCGGTGATCGAACCATCGGTCTCGACGTCGAGCACCAGACGATCGAACGCCGTGGACTGCTCGACGCGGGTGGGCTCGACCGAGAAGGTCACGCGGCGAACCGGCGAGAAGATGGAGTCGACCGGGATCACACCGATGGTGCTGGTCGACTTGTTGCGATCGGCGGACACATAGCCGCGACCGCGCTCGACGGTGACGTCGAGGGCGAGACGGCCATCGCCGTTCACCGTGGCGATGTGGAGCTCCGGGTTGAGGATCTCGACATCGGCGGGGACCTTGATGTCACCAGCGGTGACCTCGGCCGGGCCGGTGACATCGATGCGCACGGTGACAGCCTCGTCACTGTGGACCAGAAGGACGAGGTCCTTCAGGTTGAGGATGACGTCGGTGACATCCTCGGTGACACCCTTGATGGTGTCGAACTCGTGGAGCGCTTCATCGAAGCGCACCTGGGTGACCGCTGCGCCGGGGATCGACGACAGCAGGGTGCGGCGAAGTGAGTTGCCCAGTGTGTGGCCGAACCCGGGCTCGAGCGGGCCGACAGCGAAGAGCTGACGGTTCCCATCTGCGTCGCCTAGAGCTTCGACCTTCGGACGTTGCATCACCAACATGTAAGTACCTCGGTTCCGTTCGTTGCTGATCGACACATGCGGCGGGGACTCCCCCGCCCGCGATGCGTCTACTTCGAATAAAGCTCGACGATGAGCTGCTCGCGCACGGGCACGTCGATCTGGTCACGCACGGGCAGCGCCGCCACCGTGATGGTGAGACCACCATCGGAGGCTTCGAGCCACGCCGGGGGGCGACGATCGAGCATGTCGCGGTTCCACTGCACGACGATCATCTCGCGAGCCTTGTCGCGGAGCGTGATGATGTCGCCCTTGCGGACGCGGTAGCTGGGGATGTCGAGGCGACGACCGTTGACGTTCACATGACCATGACCCACGAACTGACGGGCCTGCGGACGGGTCGCTGCCCATCCGGCGCGGTAGATCACGTTGTCGAGGCGGAGTTCGAGGAAGCGCAGCATGTTCTCACCGGTGACGCCGTCCTTGCGGGAGGCCTCCTCGTAGAGGTTGCGGAACTGCTTCTCGGAGAGGCCGTAGGTGAAACGGGCCTTCTGCTTCTCCTGCATCTGGAGCAGGTACTCGCTGGGGTTGCCACGACGGCGGGTGCGGCCGTGCTCACCAGGGGGGTACGGTCGCTTCTCGAGGGCGATGGTCTCGCCCTTCGTGCCGAAGATGTTGGTGCCGAGACGACGGGAGACTCGGGCTTTGGGTCCGGTGTAACGAGCCATGATCAGACCCTCCGACGCTTGGGCTGGCGGCAACCGTTGTGCGGCACCGGGGTGACATCCTTGATGCCGGTGACTTCGATGCCGGCGCTCTGGATGCTGCGGATCGCGGTCTCACGGCCGGAGCCGGGACCCTTGACGACGACATCGACCTTGCGGACGCCATGTTCCATGGCTCGCTTGGCGCACTGCTCGGCAGCCATCTGGGCTGCGAACGGGGTGCTCTTGCGGGAACCCTTGAAACCGACGTTGCCGGCCGAGGCCCACGACAGCACGTTGCCCTGCTGATCGGTGATGCTGACGATGGTGTTGTTGAACGAGCTCTTGATGTGAGCGACGCCGTAGGAGACGTTCTTGCGTTCCTTCTTGCGGGGGCGACGACCACCCGCTGCTGGCTTGGCCATGACTAGCGACCCACCTTCTTCTTACCGGCCACGGTCTTCTTCGGGCCCTTGCGAGTACGAGCATTGGTATGGGTGCGCTGACCGCGGACCGGGAGGCCCCGGCGATGACGCAGACCCTGGTAACAACCGATCTCCATCTTGCGACGGATGTCCTGATCGACCTCGCGGCGCAGGTCACCCTCGACCTTGATGCCGCTGTCGATGAACGCACGGATCTTGTTGACCTCTTCGTCGGTCAGATCACGCACACGCGTGCTCTGGTCGATGCCGGTGGCCTCGCAGATCGTGGCTGCGGTGGTGTTCCCGATGCCGTAGATGTAGGTGAGTGAGATGACGAGACGCTTCTCACGGGGGATGTCGACTCCTGCGATACGTGCCATGGATCAGCCCTGCCGCTGCTTGTGACGGGGGTTCTCACAGATGACCTGCACGCGACCATGGCGGCGGATCACCTTGCACTTCTCACAGATCTTCTTGACGCTCGGACGTACTTTCAAATCCTTCTTGCTTTCTTTCGCCGTGATCCGGGGATCCGGTTCATCGAGGCGTGTTCCCCTCGATGGGTCCGACCCCTGTTGGTCGGACGCTCTCTTGTGGTGCTGCTGTTGCTGCTGGGACGAGCTGTGGTGCGGGGACTGCTGTTCCTGCTGGAGGATCACTTGTACCGATAGGTGATCCGACCGCGGGTCAGGTCGTAGGGCGTGAGCTCCACCTGCACCCGGTCGCCGGGGAGGATGCGGATGTAATGCATGCGCATCTTCCCGGAGATATGGGCCAGCACCTTGTGGCCGTTCTCGAGCTCGACGCGGAACATGGCGTTCGGCAGCGGCTCGATCACCGTCCCCTCGAGGACGATCGCATCTTCTTTTGGCTTAGCCAGGGCACTGCTCCTGCTCGTGATTCCTGCAAGTGATTGCTGCTGTCGGACCGGAGCGCGAACGCGGAACAACGCGGAGCGCAAATGGCCGAGGGGCAACCCTAGCGGTGGGGACCGGCGATTTCAAAACTGTGCCGGCGGCTCACGGCAGGGTCAGGATCTCGGGCCCGTGGTCGGTGATGGCGATGGTGTGCTCGAAATGCGCCGAGAGCGCCTGATCGGCGGTGACCACCGTCCAACCGTCCTCGGTGAGGAAGGTCTCGGCCGAACCGATGTTCACCATGGGCTCCACGGCGAGGGTCATGCCGGCATGCAGCTTCCCTCCCCGGCCCGGCCGACCGTGATTCGGCACCTCGGGGCTCTCGTGCATGGCCCGTCCTATCCCATGGCCGACATACTCCTCGACCACCGAGTACCCGGCCGCCTCGACGACACCCTGGACCGCAGCACCGATATCGCCGATGTGGTTGCCGACGACCATCGCGGCGATCCCCGCATGCAGCGAGGCCTCGGTGACCTCGATCAGCCGCCGGGCCTCGGCCGAGATCTCCCCGACGCCCATCGTGAAGGCCGCATCCCCGTGCCAGCCATCGACGACGGCGCCGCAGTCGATCGAGATGATGTCGCCCTCCTCGAGCGTGATCGCTCCGGGGATGCCATGGACGATCACGTCATTGGGCGAGGCACAGATCACCGCCGGGAAGCCGTGGTAGCCGAGGAAGTTGCTGGTCGCACCGCGACGCTCGATCACCTCGCGCCCGACCGCATCGAGCTGTGCGGTGGTGACGCCGGGGCGGACGGCGGCCCTGATGCGCTCATGCATCTCGGCGACCACCCGACCGGCGGCCCGCATGCAGCGAAGTTCCTCGGGCGTACGTCTCGCCATCAGCTGTCGAGCCCCCTGCCGCAGCGCGTCAGGATCTACCCGACAGCGACGTTGTCGATCGCCGCGGTGAGGCGCTCGGTGACCTCATCGGGCGTGCCGAGGCCGTCGACGGCGATGAGCAGCCCCGCCCGGGTGTACCAGTCGATGGTCGGCTGGGTCTCGGTCGCATAGGTATGGAGACGCTTGGCGATGGCCTCGGGCGTGTCGTCGCTGCGCTGCACGACGTCAGCACCGCAGTTGTCGCAGGACCATCCCGATGCGGGCGGCTCGGCCAGCGAGTACACCCGGCCGCAGGACACGCAGACCCGGCGGGCCGACATGCGTTCGAGCACGACGTCCTCGGGCACGACGAGGTCGATCGCCACATCGATGGTGGCGAAGCGGGCGAGGCCCTCAGCCTGGACCACGGTGCGGGGGAAGCCGTCGAGCAGGAACCCGTTGGACCGGACATCGGCCTCGGCCAGACGCTCCTCGACCACCCCGAGGATGATCTCGTCGGAGACGAGGCCACCGGATTCCATGACCGCCTTCGCCTCGATGCCGAGCGGGGTCGCGTTCGCCACCGCGGCGCGCAGCATGTCGCCGGTGGAGATATGAGGTGTGCCGTAGCGGTTCGACAGTCGGGTCGACTGCGTCCCCTTGCCAGCACCCTGACGTCCGAAGATGACCAGACGGAGTGCCACTACTTCAGGAATCCTTCGTAGTTGCGCTGCATCAACTGGCTGTCGATCTGCTTCATGGTCTCGAGGGCGACGCCCACCGAGATGAGGATCGAGATACCCGTGAACTGCACGGTGGTGCCGGGCAGATACGTGGTGAGGATGTAGGACGGGATGAGGGCCACCGCAGCGATGAACAGCGCTCCCGGGAGCGTGATGCGGGACAGCACCTTGGCGAGGTACCGCTCGGTCTGGGGACCGGGACGGATACCGGGGATGAAGCCGCCCTGCTTGCGCAGCTGATCGGCCTGCTTCACCGGATCGAAGGTGATGGCGGTGTAGAAGTAGGCGAACCCGATGATGAGCAGACCGAACACGATCATGTGGATCGGGGCGTTCGGCGTGACGAGGTTCGAGGAGATCCAGTCCTGCAGGCTCTTGCCCCAGCCATCGGCCGGCAGTACGAACGACAGCAGCTGCGGCAGGTAGAGCACCGAGCTGGCGAAGATGATCGGGATCACGCCCGACTGGTTGACCTTGAGCGGGATGTACGTGCTCTGCCCGCCATACATGCGACGACCGACGACACGTTTGGCGAACTGCACCGGGATGCGGCGCTGGCCCTGTTCGACGAACACGATGGCCACCAGGATGAGGCCGTAGCCGATCAGCACGAGGATGAGCGCCGTGATGCCGCCGTTGGCCTTGATCTGGCCGAGCATGCCCGGGAGGATGCTCACGACCGAGGCGAAGATGATGATCGACATGCCGTTGCCGATGCCGCGCTGGGTGATGAGCTCACCCATCCACATCAGCAGAGCGGTGCCGGTGGTGAGGGTGAGCACGATGAGCAGCACATGGCCGACGTCGAAGTTCGGCACCAGATCGATACCGGTCTGGTTGCCACCACGGAGACCGCCGCCGCCGTTGTGGAACAGATAGGCAAGGCCGGTGGACTGCAGCACCGCGATACCGATCGTGACGTAGCGGGTCCACTGCGTGATCTTGCGCTGACCGACGGCGCCCTGGTTCTGCCATTCCTCGAGCTTCGGGATGACCACACCGAGGATCTGCATGATGATCGACGCCGTGATGTACGGCATGATCCCGAGGGCGAAGATGGCGAAGTTGGTGAGCGCACCACCGGAGAACAGCTTGAGGAAGGCGAGGATGCCGCCGGTGTCGGCGCTCGACTTCAACTGCTTCAGCGCTGCGACATCGATGCCGGGTGTGGGCAGATGGGCACCGAGGCGGTAGAGCGCGATCATCAGCAAGGTGAACAGCACCTTGTTGCGCAGGTCTGCGACCTTGAAGATGTTCTTGAGGTTCGAGATCACCGGTGGGCTCCTGCCGTGACCGAGGGTGGTCGGATCAGCGGTTGGTGAATTGGCTGCCGTTGGCAGGCGGACGACGGTCGCCCCATGGAAGCGGGAGCACCTCGACACTACCGCCGGCGGCGGTGATGGCTGCCTCAGCCGACTTCGAGAAGCCGTGGGCACGGACGGTGATCGCCCGGGTGACCTCACCACGACCGAGCACCTTCACGAGCGCACCCTTGTGGGAGAGGCCAGCAGCCAGCATCGACTCGGGATCGAGCACGTCGAGACCCGAGGCCTCGAGGGCATCGAGGTTCACGGCCTGATACTCGACACGGAACGGGTTGTTGAAGCCGCGCAGCTTCGGCATGCGCATGTGAAGGGGCATCTGGCCACCTTCGAAGCGAGCCGGGATGGTGCCGCGAGCGGTCTGACCCTTGGTACCACGGCCTGCGGTCTTGCCGCCCTTGCCGCCGATGCCACGACCGACGCGCTTGCGGCGACGGTTGGAGCCCGGTGCGGGCTGGAGATCATGGATCTTCACGTTCGTGTCCTTATGCCTCGCCGGCAGCGCCGGAGTTGAGTTCCTCGACGGTCACGAGATGAGGGACACGAGCGATCATGCCGCGGATCTCGGGACGGTCCGGGAGCGTGTTGGTCTTGCCGATGCCCCGGAGACCGAGCGCCCGCAGCGTGCCGCGGTGCTTGGGCTTCACGCCGATGGCGGATCGGACCTGGGTGACCTTGAGTTCAGCCATCATGCGACCTCAGTCGGGATGTGCGGGCCGCGCTCGGATTCCTTGTACGCCTCGAGCATGCCCTTGGGAACGAATTCCTCGGGCGAGAGGCCACGGAGGCGGGCGACCTCGTCGGGACGCTTGAGGCCCTGGAGGCCGGCGATGGTGGCGCGGGCCACGTTGATGTGGTTCGAGGATCCGAGCGACTTGCACAGCACGTCGTGGATGCCTGCCTCCTCGAGGATGGCGCGAGCGGCACCACCGGCGATCACACCGGTACCGGGGGCGGCGGGCTTCAGCAGCACGCGACCCGCACCCATGCGACCGATGATCGGGTGGGTGACGGTGGTTCCGGCCAGCGGCACGGCGAACAGGTTCTTGCGAGCCTCTTCGGTGCCCTTCTGGATGGCCAGCGGCACTTCCTTGGCCTTGCCGTAGCCGAGACCGACGTGGCCTGCGCCATCGCCGATCACCACGAGGGCGGTGAAGGAGAACCGACGACCACCCTTGACGACCTTGGCCACGCGATTGATGTTGATCACGCGGGACTCGCGAAGGGCGAGTGCATCAATGTTGAGCGCCATCAGAACTCCAGTCCTGCTTCTCGAGCAGCTTCGGCCACCGCGGCCACACGACCGTGGTAGAGGAAACCGCCGCGGTCGAAAACGACCTTGTCGATACCGGCTGCCTTGGCCCGATCGGCCACGAGGCGACCCACCGCGGTTGCGGCGGCGATGTTGCTGGTCCCATCCGTTGCCGTGCCGGTCTCGACGGTGGACGCAGCGGCCAGGGTGCGGCCGGTGATGTCGTCGATGACCTGTGCACTGATGTGCCGGTTGGAACGGAACACGGCGAGACGGGGACGCTCGGCGGTCCCGCGGACATGCTTGCGCACACGGCGGTGACGGCGGATGCGCGCTTCTCGTTTTTGCTTTGCGCTGTCGCTCATGAGGTTCCTTACTTCCCGGCCTTGCCCGCTTTACGCACGACGTGTTCGCCGCGGTAACGGACGCCCTTGCCCTTGTAGGGCTCGGGCTTACGGATGGCACGAATGTTCGCCGCGACCTGACCGACGGTCTCCTTGTCGGTGCCGATGACGGCGATCTGCGTGGGGGTCGGCACCTCGAAGGTGATGCCGGCGGGGGCCTCGACGCTCACCGGATGGCTGAAGCCGAGGGCCAGTTCGAGGGTCGTGTCGCCCTTGGGGATGGCGCGGTAACCGACACCGATGATCTCGAGCTCCTTGCGGTAGCCCTCGCTCACGCCGACGACCATGTTGTTCACGAGTGAACGCACGAGGCCGTGCAGGGAGCGGTTCTGACGCTCATCGTTCGGACGCTCCACCAGGAGCTGACCCTCGTCCTCACGGACGGTGATCTCTCCGGGGATGTCGCGTTCGAGAGTGCCCTTGGGGCCCTTCACGGTGATGTGGCTGCCGGAGATCGAGATCTCGACACCCTTCGGGACGGGGATCGGTGCTTTGCCGACGCGGGACATGGCGGCCTCCTACCAGACGAAGCAGAGGATCTCGCCGCCCATGTGACGCTTGCGCGCCTCACGGTCGGTCATGAGCCCCTGGCTAGTGGACAGGACAGCGACACCGAGACCACCGAGAACACGGGGGATCTTGTCGGACTTGGTGTACACGCGAAGGCCGGGCTTCGAGATGCGCTTGACGCCGGAGATGACGCGCTTGCGCTCGGCGGAGTACTTCATGGTCACGGTGAGCACCCGACCCGGACGGGCGGGATCCTCGGTGATCTCGAAGGCCTCGATGTAGCCCTCCTTGAGGAGGAGCTGTGCGAGCGCCTCCTTGACCTTGGAGGAAGGCATGCGGACCTCGTCATGCATCGCCGTGTTGGCGTTGCGGATGCGGGTGAGCATGTCGGCGATGGGGTCAGTCATTGTCATGAGTCGTCTCCCCTACCAGCTGGCCTTTTTGAGACCAGGGATCTCACCGGCGTGACCGAGCTCGCGCAGACACACGCGGCACAGCTGGAACTTGCGGTAGACCGCACGCGGACGTCCGCATCGCTGGCAGCGGCTGTAGCCACGAACCTTGAACTTGGGTGTCTGGCGTTGCTTGTTAACGAGCGCCTTCTTCGCCATTACTGCTGCCCCTCACGCTTGAACGGGAATCCGAAGGCATCGAGCAGAGCCTTGCCTTCTTCATTGGTACGGGCGGTGGTCACGATGGTGATGTCGAACCCACGAGGAGCGTCGATCTTGTCGTAATCAATCTCAGGGAACATGAGCTGCTCCTGAACACCGAATGTGTAGTTGCCATGACCGTCGAACGCCTTCGGGGGAAGACCGCGGAAGTCACGGATACGGGGGATCGCCAGCGAGATGAGGCGATCGAGGAACTCCCACATGCGATCGCCGCGAAGGGTGACCTTCACGCCGATGGCATTGCCCTCGCGGAGCTTGAAGCCGGCGATCGACTTCTTGGCCTTGGTCACGATGACCTTCTGGCCGGCGATGAGCTCGAGATCACGAGTCGCACCTTCGATGAGCGAGGACTGGGCCAGGGCCTTGCCGACGCCCGAGTTGATGACGATCTTCTCGAAACGGGGGACTTCCATGATGTTGCCGAGGCCGAGCGACTCCTTGAGAGCGGCGCGGACCTCGTCGTTGTACTTCGCCTTGAGGCGAGGCACGGAGGTGGTTGCAGTGCTCATGCGAGATCTCCTTCGCACTTGCGGCAGATTCGGACCTTGGTGCCATCGGGCTCGAAGCGGTACCCGATACGGGTGGGCTTGCCACAGCCGTTGCAGATGATCGCCACGTTGGCCACCTGGATGGGCATCTCCTTGTCGATGATGCCGCCCGTGTTGGCCTGGCCGGTGGGCTTCTGGTGCTTCTTGGCGATGTTGACGCCGTCGACGATCACCTTGTTGCGCTCCGGGATGGCCCGGGTCACGGTGCCGGTCTTGCCCCGGTCCTTGCCCGAGAGGACCTGGACGCGGTCTCCCTTGCGGATCTTCATCACAACACCTCCGGTGCCAGCGAGACGATGCGCATGAACTTCTTGTCGCGCAGCTCGCGCCCGACGGGGCCGAAGATTCGGGTGCCGCGGGGCTGCATGTTGTCGTTGATGAGAACGGCGGCGTTCTCATCGAAACGGATGTACGAACCGTCGGGACGACGCTTCTCCTTCTTGACCCGGACGACGACGCACTTGACGACGTCACCCTTCTTGACCGAGGCGCCGGGGATGGCGTCCTTGACGGTGGCCACGAAGACGTCACCGATCGAGGCGTACCGGCGACGGGTGCCGCCGAGGACCTTGATGCAGAGAACTTCCTTGGCGCCGCTGTTGTCGGCGACCCGGAGACGGGATTCCTGCTGGATCATCGTGCACGCTCCAGAACATCGACGATGCGCCAGCGCTTCAGCTTCGAGAGCGGGCGGGTCTCCTGGACACGAACCTTGTCGCCGACGTTGAGATCGTTGGTCTCATCGTGGACGTACAGCTTGCTCGTGCGCTGGACGGTCTTGTTGTACCGGGGGTGACGCACACGGTCCACGACCGCGACGACCGCGGTCTTGTCCATGCTGGTCGACACGACCGTGCCCTCACGCACCTTGCGCGGATTGGCACGCCCTGCCTCGGTGGCTGCAGCTTCTTCAGCCATCAGTTCTCCTCTTCGGACGACAGTGCTTCGGCTGCGGCGATCTCTCGCTCACGCAGCTCGGTGTTGATTCGAGCGACCTGCTTGCGAACCACGCCCAGACGGGAGGTGTTCTCGAGCGAGCCGGTGACATGCTGGAAGCGCAGGTTGAACGCCTCCTCCTTGGCCGCTGCGAGCAGATCGAGCAGCTCGGCGTCACCGACGTCATGGAGCGAATCCTTGGTCTTCGCCATCAGAAGCCCTCCTCACGAGCGACGAAACGAGCCTTGATCGGCAGTTTCTGGATGGCCCGCTCGATGGCCTCACGGGCGATGGCGGGATCGTTGTACGAGAGTTCGAACATGATGCGTCCGGGCTTGACCACGGCGACCCAGCGTTCCGGGTTGCCCTTGCCGGAACCCATGCGGGTCTCGGCCGGCTTCTGCGTGACGGGCTTGTCCGGGAACACGTTGATCCAGACCTTGCCGCCGCGCTTGATGTGGCGGGTCATGGCGATACGGGCCGCTTCGATCTGACGAGCGGTGATCCACCCGGGCTCGAGGGCCTGGATGCCGAAATCACCGAAGGTGACCTCGGTCCCACCCTTGGAACCACCCTTCATGCGGCCGCGCTGCTGCTTGCGGTGCTTGACCTTCTTGGGCATCAACATGTTCAGTCACCATCCCCGGGACGGAAGTGCGGCGTCTCGGTGTGCTGACGGGTCGAGCGCTCGATCTCTTCCTCTTCGGCGAGAAGGCGCTCGAGCTCGGGATCAGCTTCCTTGAGCAGCGGGGTGTTGTCCTCTTCCGGCTCCACGGCAGCGGCTTCGACGGCGTCGGAGCGACGGCGGCCGGCGGCCGAGGAGACGACCTTGCGGGCACCGGGCTCACCGGAGGTCTCGCCGACGGCCATGGCGGCCTCACGGACGATCTTGTCCTCGGCCACGCTCTTGTACGGGAGGATGTCGCCCTTGTAGAGCCACACCTTCACGCCGATGCGACCGTAGGTGGTCTTGGCCTCGCGGAAGCCGTAGTCGATGTCGGCACGGAGGGTGTGCAGCGGCACACGACCCTCGCGGTACCACTCGGTGCGGGACATCTCGGCGCCGCCGAGGCGACCCGAGCACTGCACCCGGATACCGAGGGCGCCGGCCTTCTGGGCGTTCTGCACGGCACGCTTCATGGCACGACGGAAGGCGACGCGACCGGCGAGCTGGTCGGCGACACCCTGGGCGATCAGGGCGGCGTCGAGCTCGGGCTGCTTGATCTCCTGGATGTTCAGCTGCACCTTGTTGTTGCCGCTGATCTTGGTGAGTCCGTTGCGGAGACGGTCGGCCTCTGCGCCGCGGCGACCGATGACGATGCCGGGACGAGCGGTGTGGACGTCGATGCGGAGGCGATCGCGGGTGCGCTCGACCTCGACACGGCTGATCGCCGCATGGGGCAGCTGCGTCATGATGTAGTCGCGGATCTGCCAGTCCTGGATCACGTTGGTGGCGTACTCACCACGGTCGGCGAACCAGCGCGACTTCCAGTCGGTGGTCACGCCGAGGCGGAACCCGTAGGGGTTGACCTTCTGGCCCATCAGTTGTCCTTCCCTTCGGCGTCGTCGGCCGCTTCGGTCTCATCGGTTGCGGCTTCGGCGTCGCCGGATGCTGCGTCTGCGTCGGTCACGACGTCATCAGTCCCAGCGTCGTCAGTCTCGACGACCTCAGCCTCGATGACCTCGTCACCGTGGTCGTGGTCGTGATCGTGGTCGTGATCGTGATCGTGGTCGTGATCATGCTCGGCGGCCTTCTCGGCCTTCTCCGAACGGCTGCGGGCCACGCGCTCACGGCGGGCCTCGGCGGCGGCGCGGCCACCACTGACACGACCGCTGGCGGCCTCACGCTCACGGATCTTGAGCAGATCCTCGGGCGAGTAGCGGCTCACGATGACGGTGATGTGGCAGGTGCGCTTGCGGATGCGAGCGGCGCTGCCACGGGCCCGGGGACGGAACCGCTTGAGCGTCGGGCCCTCATCGGCGAAGCAGGCCGACACGTAGAGCTCATCGGCCGGGATCGAGTTGTTGTGCTCGGCGTTGGCGATGGCCGACTCGAGGGCCTTGAGGATGGTGCGGGCGATGTCGCGCTCGGCGAACTCGAGGATCTCGAGGGCACGGGCCACGGGGAGTCCGCGGATGAGATCGAGGACCTCACGGGCCTTGTACGCCGACGAGCGGACGTACTTGACCTCGCAGCGCACACCGGGGCGCTCGTTGGTCTTTGCTCCGAAAGCCATCAGCGACGACCCTTCTTCTCTTGACCGGCGTGGAACTTGAAGGTTCGCGTCGGGGCGAACTCTCCGAGCTTGTGACCGACCATGGACTCGGTCACGTAGACCGGGACATGCTTGCGGCCGTCGTGGACGGCGATGGTGTGTCCGACCATCTCGGGGATGATCGTGGAACGACGTGACCAGGTCTTGATGACCTTCTTCTCGTTGTTCTCGTTGAGGACATCGACCTTCTTGAGAAGGTGGTCGTCGACGAACGGACCTTTTTTGAGGCTGCGAGGCATCGGTGACGTCTCCTAGCGCCGTGAGCCGCGGGTGCGGCGACGACGGACGATGAGCTGCTGACTGGGCTTGTTCTTGTCGCGGGTGCGGCCTTCGGGCTTGCCCCAGGGCGACACCGGATGACGACCACCGGAGGTCTTGCCCTCGCCACCACCATGGGGATGGTCGACGGGGTTCATGGCCACACCACGGGTCTGGGGGCGGACGCCCTTCCAGCGGTTGCGGCCGGCCTTGCCGATCTTGATGAGTTCATGCTCGGAGTTGCCGACCTCGCCGACGGTGGCGCGGCAGTCGATCGGAACACGACGCATCTCGGTGGAGGGGAGGCGCAGGGTGGCGAAATCGCCCTCCTTGGCCACCACCTGGATGCTCATACCGGCGCTGCGGGCCATCTTGCCGCCGCCACCGGGCTTGAGTTCCACGTTGTGCACGACGGTACCGACCGGGATGTAGCGCAGCGGGAGCGCATTGCCGGGGCGGATGTCGGAACCCTGACCGCTCTGCAGGATGTCGCCGACGCCGACGCCCTTCGGGGCGAGGATGTAGCTCTTCTCACCGTCGTGGTAGTGGAGCAGGGCGATGCGGCAGGTGCGGTTCGGGTCGTACTCGATGGCTGCGACCGTGGCGGGCACGCCGTCCTTGATGCGACGGAAGTCGACCAGGCGGTACCGCTGCTTGTGACCGCCGCCCTTGTGACGAGCCGTCTTGCGACCGTAGGAGTTGCGGCCACCGGTCTTGGGCTTCGGCACGACGAGCGTGCGCTCGGGCGTGGTCTTGGTGATCTCGGCGAAGTCGGAGACGGTCTGGAACCGACGACCTGCACTCGTGGGCTTGCGTTTGCGAAGAGCCATGTCTATGCCTCGAACAGTTCGATGCGGTCGCCGGCGGCGAGGGTGACGAATGCACGCTTGGTGTCGGGACGTGACCCGAAGGTGCCGGTGCGACGGTTGCGCTTGCGCTTCCCGTTGCGGTTCAGGGTGTTCACCTTGAGGACCTTGACGCCGAAGATGGACTCGATGGCATCATGGATCTCGGGCTTGGAGGCGTCGGGGTGGACGACGAACGTGTAGACGTTCGACTCGAGGAGGCCGTAGCTCTTCTCGCTCACCACGGGACGGATGATGATGTCGCGGGGGTTCTTCACTGTGCTGCCTCAGCCTTCGGAACAGTGTTCTTGGTGAAGACGACGTAGTCGCTCACGAGAATGTCGTAGGTGTTGAGCTCCGCCGCCTCGAGCACATGCACCGAGGGGATGTTCCGGAAGCTCTTCCAGGCCTCGACGTCGTCGCGGGTGAGCACGATGAGCGCACGACCCTCGACACCGAGCGCCTTGAGGGCTGCGATGGCTCCCTTGGTGGAGGGGGTCTCGAAGTTCCAGTCCTCGACGACGATGACGTGGCCCTCAGAGGCACGATCGCTCAGCGCCGACCGGAGGGCGAGCTTGATCATCTTCTTGGGGGTCTTCTGGGCGTAGCTGCGCGGCTTCGGGCCGAGGGCGATACCGCCACCCACCCAGTTCGGCGCACGGGTCGAACCCTGACGTGCGCGGCCGGTGCCCTTCTGCTTCCAGGGCTTCTTGCCGCCGCCGGAGACCTCGGCGCGGGTCTTGGTGCTCTGGGTGCCGGCTCGACGAGCGGCCAGCTGGGCGGTCACGACCTGATGCATCACCGGCACGTTGGGCTCGATGCCGAACGTGTTGGCGTCGAGGTCGAGCGATCCGGCATCGGCACCAGCGGGGGTCTTCATGGTGATCGTGGTCATCATGCACCTGCCTTGGTTCCGGCCTTGACGGCGTTGCGGATGACGACGACGCCACCCTTCGGGCCGGGAACGGCGCCACGGATGAGGATGAGGTTCTTCTCGGCGTCGGTGGCCACGACCTTGAGGTTCAGCGTGGTGACCTTGTCCGAACCCATGCGACCAGCCATGCGCTGTCCCTTGAAGACGCGGCCCGGCGTGGCGCAGGCGCCGATCGAGCCCGGGGCACGATGCACACGGTGGGCACCATGGGAGGCTCGCTGACCACCGAAGTTGTGACGCTTCATGGTGCCGGCGAAGCCCTTGCCCTTGGAGATGGCGGTGACGTCGACCAGCTCGCCCTCGGCAAGGGTGTCGACGGTGATCTCCTGGCCGACCTCGAAGCCGCTCACGTCGTCGAGCCGCAGCTCGAGCACGCGAACACCAGCGCGTACGCCGGCCTTCTCGAAGTGTCCACGATCGGGACTGTTGAGCTTGCGGGCATCCTTCTCACCGAAGGTGACCTGCAAGGCGTCATAGCCATCGTGCTCACGGGTCTTCACCTGCACGACTCGCAGGGGATCGACACGGAGGACGGTGACGGGAACGACTCGGTTCTGGTCGTCCCAGACCTGTGTCATGCCGACTTTTTCGCCGACAATCGCTTTGTTCGCCATGATGGCAACGATCTTTCTGTTGTGGATTTGCGTCGTCTCGCCCCTGGAAAAGCGGGCCCTTCACGTGAACGCTCGGCACGGGTGAACCCGGCCGAGCGCCATTCGGTTGTGCTGCGGGGTATCCACCGGGGTGGACCGTCGCAGACGTCGGTTCGATCGACGAAGAGGTGCGTCCGTGGGCTGTTCCGAAGAACGGCCGTCACGCACAGGGGCCAGACCTTAGCGAGGCACCCCCACCAAGTCCAAATCCCCTCGGGCACCCACTGTCTCTCCGGTGCAGGGCAAACCCTGATCAGCGATCGCAGGCGCCCAAGGGCTGTTCGAACGGGTCCCCGACCGAGAAACTGGTGCCGTTGGAGTCCCGAACAATCATGCAGGGTATCGCCTCGATCGGAAGTGGCACTATGAGCCAGCGGAGATCGGGCGCAGAATCGCTGCGAAGCACCTCCATCGGCAGATCCACTGGCATGGCAGGGTCACGATCTGCGATGAGCCGGAACGATTCGGCGGTGCTCGCCACCACCCCGAAGGCATAGCCCCTTCCCGCGATCACGACCTGGGTGAGAGTGGGGATTCCGAGGACCGCCATGCATATCTCAAACGGCGGCAACAGCTGCCTGTCGTCGTTCCCGCCGCCGGCTGGTGTGGAATCGAAGCTGAGATCGGCGCAGGCCGTCGGTCCGCCGAAATCGTGCACCGGGATCGATGGCGGGACGGTGGCCTCGAGCAACCATGTGCCATCGTCAATCGGTCCACCCATCCGAGCCACCACAGCGAGGGCTGCTGTGCGGGACCGGAGAACCCTGAATGACTCTGGCGAGATGGACCAGCTCGATTCCGCCAGAGCGACCACATCGATGGTCGGATCGATCGTGGCGATCGAAATCGAAATCGAAACATCGTCGCCCGGCTCCGTCCATGCCACGCTGCGTCCACCTTCGAACTGCGCCACGAGCGCCGGTCGACCACGAACAGTGGCGTTGGGGACCTCCAACAGCAACCGCCCGCCGAGCACGCTGGTCTCGTCGAGCGATCGGATCCACGTGGTCACGATGCGCCCGTCGCCGTAGCCGATCGACGCGACCTGCGGCACCCGTGAGGTTCCGAACCGATCGTCAGCGGGTTGCTGATCGAGCGTGGCGAGAACGATCCCGTGACCGCCGACCTCGTCCCCAGCAACGAAGACCCCGGCATCACCCGGTTCGAGCACCTGGTCGGGGACCGCACCCGCACCCGGTTCGGTCGTGACCGACGAGCGACTCCCCTCGGGCACGGTCGAACTGCAACCGCCGACAGCACCAACCAGCAGGAGGAGGACCCCGACCACTGCGATGGCAGATCCTCGACGACGACAGCGATTGATCATCGGAAGGCCTCCGCCCAGACCGCATTCTCCTCGGGCGACCATGGCGTCACGAAGCCGCAGGCCCATGCCAGGAGAGATCCGTCGTCGCGCAACTCCCCTGCGAGGAGAAGCCGCTCACCTGCGTGCACTCGCTGCAAGCTGGTTCCGAGTTCACTGCCGATCGGTATGACGATGTCGACCTCAGCGCCGTCGCCCCTGAACCACGAATTGACCATCAGGTGCGCGATCACCGAAGACGCCGAACCCCAGACTCCCGGTCCATCGGCCGTGATCGACAAAACCTCTCCATCGAGGGCCCACGGAGCGCCGGCGAGCTGATCCGGCGTGAAACCGCAGTACGCCGATGCGCCAGCCCGCTGTCCACTGTTCTGGAACGAAGGGAAATCCGCTCCTGGGTCGCTCGTGAACCCGTCAGCAGCGTCAGACGGAGACGACTCCCCCACCTGCGCCACACCGACATCCCCTGCGCCGCCGCGACCGCTTCGGGCGACTGTCACCACAGCACCGGTTCCGACAAGAACGGTGAGCGTGACCGCTGCGACCAGCACCCGCCGGCGCAGGGTTCGTTGGCGAGGGGCGTGTCGAGGGCGCGACTCCGCCACCGCACCAGTCGCCCCGAGGACACGGACGCGGATGGCGTCGCGTTCCGCCTCGGTCAGCGGGGTCACCTCCGGGCGCAACGAAGCAAACGATTCCAGCTCATCCATGGGTGGTCTCCTCTGCTGGCATGTTGCTTCTGCGTACGCGCGCACCTTCGGCCGCTGTCGCTTCCGACATTGATTTCCTGAGCTGACGCCGTATCCGGTGTAGACGCGACCGAACCGTTCCGATGGGTATCCCCAGCACCTGAGCGACCTCGTCATGACGCAACTCCTCCCAGACGATCAGCACGAGCAACTCCCGATCGGCGGACTCCAACGCGGCGACCGCCGCCACTACGGCTCGGGCGTCGGAACCGGCGTCAACCCGCTCGGCCACCCGGTCGATCGGGTCGCTGGTCTGGTCACTGCTCTGGTCACCATGGGACACGGACCTGGCCATCGCCCGCAGTCGGCGTTCCTCGGTGCGCCAGTGGCGCCGGATCAGGTTGGTCGCGATACCGAACAGCCACGCGCGCGCCGAGCCCCGCTCGGGATCGAAGCTGTGCCGCTGATCGATGGCGATCCGGAATGTCTC
>CANFHM010000021.1 GCA_947446975.1 Microthrixaceae bacterium | reverse complement strand
TGCAGCGCGCTCGGAGGGACTCGAACCCCCAACCTTCTGATCCGTAGTCAGATGCTCTATCCAATTGAGCTACGAGCGCAGGGTCGTCACTCTAATGGGTCGATCCCGACGGATGAAATCCGTTCGTCCGGTGCGGGGCGGGGCAGTCCGGCGCTGGCACCGCACCTGTCCGGAACTGCTCCGATGCTGGGCGCAGGCTGCGAACGACCGGAACGATCGCGAAGCCCCGGCGCTCAGAGAAGGAGCCGGCGCCATTCCCTCAGGCCATGGGTCCCATGGGTGACCGCTCTCGGATCCTTGCCCAGATCTGATCGGGACAGCGACTGTCCAGCCAGATTCGGGTGGTGCACGAAGCAGTGATGTCCGAGCTCTGTCTCGAGGCTCAGCTCGCGTATCGAGTCGTCGTGACCGCTGTGGACCTCGTCGGTTCGTCCGTCTCCGTCGAAGATGACCGGATGGTCCTGCATGAACGCAGCGAACTGCTTCGAGATGAGATACGCCTGCGATCCCCACCAGAACTGCTCGCAACGTTGGACGTTCATCGAACGAACACCATGACCCGCGACCGAGCGGAGGACTCGGCGGGTCGGGGATCCCGCAGAACCGATCCGGCCGAGCTGGATGAGCCAGGCCTCGGGCGGCGCGTCCTCGAGTGCCCATCGGACCCGTCGTTCGAAGCCGATGATGGGGAGGACGTCATCCTCCAGCACGAGGGCCCAGTCGAGATCACGATCGAGCACCACCTCGCAGATGGCGCTGTGGGATGCGTTGCAGGCCTCCCATGGCATCACGTCGTCAGCCACGCCCTGATCGACGAGCTGCTGGGGCGTCAGTGCCGGGAATCGTTCGATGGGCATCGTGAAACCACGCGTGCGGCGTCGGAACGCTGCGAGCCGATCGGGCCTCGAGTCGAGGTTGATCACGAACGCAGCGACGTTTGGTTTCATCAACCGGGCCCTGCTGGATCGATGGGGGAACGGAACTCCACCACATGGGCATCGCGGCCGGATGTCCGGTGTTGCGATGCCCACGCAGTGGACTCGAGCGGAGAGGGTGGGATTTGAACCCACGGACAGCTTTCGCCGTCACCTCCTTAGCAGGGAGGCCCGTTCGACCGGACTCCGGCACCTCTCCAGATGCACAAAAAACCCTACAGGGCGGAGGGGGGGGGATTCGAACCCCCGGAGAGTTGCCCCTCAACGGTTTTCAAGACCGTCGCATTCGTCCGCTCTGCCACCCCTCCCGGGAAGCAACGGGGAGACTAGTGGTGCGGCCTCGGAGTCACTGAACCCGCGCCCGGAGCGCGGAGAGCCAGGCGTCGGCCTCGCGCTGGGCGTCATTCACCTCGACCCGCACCTGTTCGGCCCGTTCGCCGGCGATGGGATACGAACCGAGGAACTTCACATCGGCCTGACGGGCTCGCAGCGAACGCAGGGCATCGGCCACGAGCTCGTCGGCGATATGACCCTCGAGATCGATGAGGAAGCAGTAGTCGCCGAGGCCGCGTCGGGTGGGGCGCGACTCGAGCTTGGTGAGGTTGATCCCGCGATCGGCGAACTCATGGAGGATCGTCAGCAACGAGCCCGGTTCATCGGCCCGCTGGAACACCACGATCGAGGTCTTGTCATGCCCGGTGGCGGCCGGGATGTCATCACGGGTCACCAGCAGGAAGCGGGTGGCGTTGTCGGGATGGTCCTCGATCGCATGGGCGAGCACCTCGAGTCCGTACACCTCGGCGGCGCGGCTCGGACCGATGGCGGCGCCGGTGCGGGCGAGTTCGCCGGTGGCGACGGAGATGAGTCGTGCCGCCTCAGCGGTGGAGTTGGTGGCCTCGGGCGCCGCACCGGGCAGTTCGCGGGCCACATAGTGACGACACTGGGCGAGCGCATGCGGATACGACATCACCTGGGTGATGTCGGCCAACGTCACGCCGGGGCGGGCCATGAGATCGAGATGGATCGGCAGCACGACCTCGCGCTGGATATGGAGGTCGGCGTCGAACACGAGCGCATCCTGGGTGGCGTTCACCGTGCCCTCGATGGCGTTCTCGATGGCGACGAACGCGTAGTCCACCTCGCCGTCCTCGGTGGCCCGCAGCACCTCACCGAAGCTGCTCATCGGCAGCACCCGGGCCGAGGCCAGATCGGGCTGGCTCAGCAGCGCCTGTTCGGAGAACGTGCCGACCGGTCCAAGGAACGCGATGGTTCGATCCGCCCAGTCGCGGTGATCGGGAGTCGGGTCGGCGGGGGCATTCATAATCGGCGAGGATAGAGCCATGGACGAGCTGAGCCTGCGGGAATTGGTCGAGGGACTGCAGCGGGGCGAGGTCAGCGCCGACGATGCCGTCGCCGCCCTCCGCCGGTTGCCCTTCGCCGATCTCGGGTTCGCCCGCATCGATCACCATCGTTCGTTGCGTCAGGGCATGGCCGAGACCGTCTTCGCCCCCGGCAAGGACGCCGCCCAGTGCGCCGCCATCGTCGCCGAACTGCTGGCCCAGCCCGGCAGCGGTCCCGTGCTGCTGTCGCGGGCCTCGGCTGCACAGGTGGCGGCCGCCACTGCGGCCAACCCCGATGGTGTGGTCATCGCCGCCGGTGGTGGCGATCGACACGGCACCGAGCTGCACACCGTGGTGTGGCGCCCGGCCGCCGATCGTCCCGAACGCGTTGCGGTGGTCACCGCCGGAACTGCTGATCTTCCGGTGGCCGATGAATGTGCCGCCACCCTGTGGGCACACGGTGTGCAGCCGGTGCGCATCGCCGATATCGGCGTGGCCGGGCTGCATCGGGTGCTCGACGCCGTCGATGAGTTGGCCGCGGCCGATGCCATCGTGGTCGCGGCGGGCATGGAAGGGGCGCTCGCCAGCGTGGTCGGCGGGCTCACCGCGGCCCCGGTCGTGGCGGTACCCACCTCGGTGGGTTACGGCGCATCACTCGAAGGCGTCACGGCGCTGCTCGGCATGCTGGCGTCCTGCGCGTCGGGGCTCACGGTGGTGGGGATCGACAACGGATTCGGTGCGGCCTGTGCGGTGCTGCGCATGCTGAACCTGCGGGTGACGGAGCGTTCCGATGTCTGAACCGCATGCGCACGATCATTCGCATGAGCACGAGCAGGCGCACTCGCACGATCATTCGCAGGAGCACGAGCATCCGCATGGTCAGGAACACGACCATCCCCACGACCACTCGCATCCTCATACCCATACCCATGACGACACCGTGATCGAGGGCCCGGTGGCCTGGGAGGGCATCACGGTTCCCGTCGCCGACGGTCCGACACCGCGGGTGGCCTGGTTCCACTGCTTCTCGGGCATCGCCGGCGATATGGCCTTCGGCGCGCTCATCGACGCCGGCGCCGATGTCGACGAGCTGCGCTCGATGCTCGCCCGCCTCCCCGTGAGCGGCTGGTCCATCGAGACCGAGACCGTGCTTCGCTCCGGCATCGGCGGCACCAAGGTGCATGTGCACACCGAGTCCGATCCTCCGGCCCGCTCCGCTGCCGTGGTGGCCGCCATCGTGGCCGAGGCCGAGCTTCCCGATCGTGTGCGTCGTCGGGCACTGGCCACCATCCGTGCGCTGGCCGAGGCCGAGGGTCGCCTGCATCGTCAGCCGCCGGAGTCGGTGCATCTCCATGAGGTGGGTGCCCTCGACGCCATCATCGATGTGGTCGGCACCTGCATCGCGCTCGAACTGCTCGGGGTGGACGAGGTGGCCTCATCGGCGGTGGCCGACGGCACCGGCACCGTGCGCGCCGCCCATGGGGTGCTGCCCGTTCCGGTGCCGGCCGTGGTGTCGCTGCTCGCCGGGGCCCCCACCTATGGGCTCGACATCGAGCGCGAGCTCACCACCCCCACCGGTGCGGCGCTGCTGGCCGCCAACGTCGTGGAATGGGGTGGCCTGCCCGCCATGACCATCGAACGATCCGGGTACGGCGCCGGCACCGCCGATCTCGGTGACCGTCCCAACCTCACCCGGGTGGTCATCGGCACCCGATCGACAGCCGTCGCCGCCGAGGGACAACCCGTGATGCTGCTCGAGGCCAACGTCGACGATGTCACCGGTGAGACACTCGCCTTCGCCGTAGAGCGGCTCCTCGCCGCCGGTGCCCATGATGCCTGGCTCACCCCGATCATCATGAAGAAGGGCCGCCCGGCCTGCACGGTGAGTGTGCTGGTGGACCCGGCCGATGCGGTGGCGGTGCGCGAGGTGCTCGTGCGCGAGACCGGCACCATGGGCGTGCGGGGACGCACCATGGAACGGTGGCCCCAGGCCCGTGCGTTCGACACCGTGGTCATCGACGGTCACGAGATCACGGTGAAGTCCACCGCTGGTCGCGTGAAGGCCGAGCACGAGGATGCGGCCCGCGCCGCCCGGGCGCTCGGTGTGCCGCTGCGCGACATCGCCCGTCGGGCCGAACAGGCGTGGCGGGATCGCTGATCGCGCACAGGTTCCGCGGCCGGGCGTGGTGCAGTGATGCGGACCCGTCCCGGAACCTGCGATCTCGGAACCCGCGATCCGGCAACCCGCGATCTCAGAACGTCAGGCCGTCGGGCCAGAGCTCCTTGGTGAGCCGGGGCAGTTCGTCACGGATCTTCTGGATGAGTTCGATGCCGTGGAGGATGTCGTTGTCACGACGTTCATGGGTGCCGCTCATGATCACCAGACCCTCGATCATGTAGATGATCATCTGCGAGAAGACCCATGCCGAGTTCGGTTCGACACCATCGCGGATGTTGCGCTGCGTGATCAGCGAGTTGACCTCGCGCTCGGGGTCGACGGCGACCTCCTTGGCATCGACACCCTGCGAGACGAGCCAGGAAATGAGCCGGATGCGCAGCACCGCATCGGGATGGACGATGAGTCCGATGTCTGCGTTGTCGATCGGGATGGTCCGCAGATAGTCGGCGTAGCGATCGGACAGTTCGTAGGCGACGGCCTTGTAGAGGCCGGTCATGGAACCGAAGTTGCGCTCGATGGTGGTGCGCTGCACCCCGGCGGCATCGGCGACGGCCCGAACAGTGGCCTCCTGGAACGGGTGCTCACGGATGATCTCGATGGTGGCGTCGATGAGACGACGCTGCGCCTCCTCGGCCGGCACCCGAGGGCGCCGCGACCGACCATTCGAGCCCGGAGTGGCAGATCTGGTTGCCGCCGGTGCCTCGGATGCCCCTCGATCATGAGTGCGGTCGGCACTGGTCATCAGGCAACCCTAGGACCGGAGCCGGCCAGTTGGACGGAAGGTCAGGTTCACCGATTGTTCATCCTGTGCCGCTTGTGGTCATTGACCACAAGCACATAAGTTTGTTGTCAATGTCCTCATCCATGCCTCTCGAACTGTTGCGGACGTCGGGTGTTCGCCGGCGTTCGGTGTCGTTGGTTCTTGCGTTTCTTCTGCTCGTGCCGATGCTGGCGCCTGTGGTTTCGGCTGGAACGGCTGCTGCGGCGAGTGCGGGTGTCGCGCCGGAGGTGGGTTCGTCGACGCGTGTGGTGTTCGTCGATGAGCAGGGTGCGGAGACACGGAGTGTGAAGGTCGCGGCGGGTGCGGTGTCCGAGGTTGGGTTGTTGATCGCGAATGTCGGGTCTGGTGTGTCGGGTGTGTCGGCGGCGCCGTCGATGACGTTGTCGGTTCCGGCGGGTGTGTCGGTGACTGGTGTGCGTTCGTTCTCGAGTCTGACGAAGCAGTTGGTGGATGGTTCGTGGTCCTGTGATGGCAGGGTCGGTGTTGTCAGCTGTTCGCTCGAGGGTGTTGATGGTTCCACGGTGCAGGTCGGTCCGGCGTCGTATCTGTTGACGGTGCTGACTGTTCGGGTGAGTGGTGTCGTGCCGGGTGCGGCTGGTCTGCGGTTCGGTGTCGATGCGCAGCTTTCTGGTGGTGGGGTGTCCTCGGCGACTGCTGCTGTCGAGGTCGTCGATTCGCGTTCACCGCAGGGTTCGTCGGGTTCGGTGAATTCCGGTGCTGGTTCGGGGCCGTCGATCCCGGTGACCTCGGTTGTGAACCAGCCCGGTTATGAGGGTCCGCTCACGGTGGCGATCACCGCTGAGGGTGGTGGCACGATTCGTCGTGGTTCGACCGAGACGATCATGTTGGATCACTTCACGACCTATCCGATCGCTGGTGGTGTCGTTGATGACATCGTGATCCCGGAGGGCATCACTGTTGATCCGGTGGACACCAACGGGTGGGTGTGTCCCGGTGGTACCGGCACGATCACCTGCACCCATGCTGGTGCGGTGTCGGCTGCTGGCACCTCGTTCGATCTGATCGCGCATATCTCGGACGCTGCGCCGTTGGGTTTCACGCTCGGTGCTGTTGCGTCGAAATCGATCGATGGTGTGTTGTCGAACCAGGCGATCCTGTCGCTCACTGTTGTCAACGCTGATGGTTCGTCGGGCACCTCCGACACGGTCGACAACACCCCGGCGCCGGCACCTGATGTGGTGACTTCCGGTTTCACTGTCACCCCGGCACTCCAGGCGGCATCGGAGACACCGTCGACGGCGACGCTCACGGTTCGGAACGCCGGTGCGGCGACCACAGTCGCCCCGGTCGTGAAACTGACTGTTCCGAGCATGTTGCGCGCCAGTGTGATCGACCCGGCGTGTGTGATCACCGCCGGGCCGGGTGCGAACAGCACCGTCACCTGCACCACCACGTCTGTTCTTGCTGCGGGCACCACCGCTGCACCGACCACCTCCGCGCCGATGCGTTTCGGTCTCACCGCTGTGCATGGGGCGACCACCGCGGTCGTCACCAGTCAGGTCACCATCGGGTCAACCTCGATGACCACGACCAGTGCCGGTCTCCCGATCAGCCCCGAGACCCCTGCTGCTGACGCCCCGGTCCACGCCAACTCTGTTGAGAGGGTCGGCGCATCAACAACCGCACCAGCCGCCGGGAAACCGATCAAGGCCGCCCGGGCCCGCAACCCCCTGCTCGACGCCCCCGTGTCGGCTCAGGCTGTTCCGGGCGTACCACTGAATCCGGTGCAGAAGTTCGACTGGCCGACCGGCGTCCTGAGTCTCACCTGGGATGCGCCGGCCAGTGATGGCGGGTCCGCCATCACCGGGTACTCGGTGTGGGTGAGCGGCCCCTTCAACCAATATTTCAGCCTCGGTGCTTCTGCCCGGAGTTGGTCGAATTACGACTACGACCAGACCCGTCAGTACTACGTGAGGGTCGCTGCGCAGAACAGTTCCGGTACCGGTTCCTACACAGATCTCCCCTCGGGAACGAGCTACGCGCCGGCACCCACCAGTGCATCGGCCTCCGCATCGGGCAAGTTCGTCACGGTCTCGTGGGCCGCTCCCAGTGCGAACTGGTCGTCGATCACCAGCTATCTCGTGAGCGAGGTTCCGGTGTCGACGAATGCGAACGCGTCGATCGCAGCAAGCGCATGGAGCGGCTACGCCGGTTCATCGAATTCGGGATTCATCTACGGAAGTCCCGGGGCGAATGCAACTGTGGACTACACGTTCACGACAGGTGCAGGGACCTACTTCCTCCAGTTCTACTACCAGAACTGCTGGAACTACGCCGCGTACCGGGACATCTACATCGACAATGTGCTGCTCGTCTCGAACTTCGCGATCCCTTCTGATGGGAGGTGCAATCAATCCTGGATCGAGCTGGGTTCCAAGACCCTGACGGCTGGAAGCCACACTCTCAGATTCCTCACACCGGGTGGTGGTGGAGCGAGGATCATCTTCTTCAAGCTGCGCGTCTCATCCTCATCGCAGAACGTCTCGCTTTGCACTGCTGCGGGCGATGCCACCAGTTGCACGTTCAGGGCGTCGAACGGCACCCACAGCTACCAGGTGCAGGCGGTCAACGCGAACGGCAGGAGCGGCGCGGGTTCCGCGTCCGCGGATATCACTGTTGCGGCGGTTGCGTCGGCGCCCGACGCCCCGACCGGAGTTTCGGCAACCTCCAATGGCAACGCCCAGTCAGTCGTCTCGTGGACTGCTCCCGCTGACGATGGGATGTCGACGATCACTGGATACACAGTGACGTCCTCGCCGGGATCGAAGACCTGCACCACGTCGTCGGCATCGTCGACGTCGTGCACGGTGACCGGTCTCACCAATGGCACCTCGTACACCTTCACGGTCACGGCCACGAATGCCATCGGCACGTCGGTCGCGTCGGCGGCCTCGGCTGCCGCAGTTCCCGCAGCTCCGCCCGGTGCACCGACCTCTGTGTCTGCGACCGACGGTGCGAATGGTCAGTCGGTGGTGTCGTGGTCAGCGCCGGCGAGCAACGGAGGGGCGTCGATCACGGGATACACCGTGACCTCCTCACCGGGTTCGTTCCAGTGCACGACCGCCACGACCTCATGCACGGTCACCGGTCTCACGAATGGTGTCTCCTACACCTTCACGGTCACCGCCACCAACGCGTCCGGCATCGGTTCCGCCTCGACGGCATCGTCGTCGGTGACGCCCGTCGGGGTCCCGCAGGTGCCGACGGGTGTGTCGGCGACGGGTGCCGTGAGTGGTCAGTCGGTCGTGTCGTGGACTGCCCCGGCGAACAACGGTGGCAGTGCGATCACGAGCTACACGGTGACCTCGTCGCCGGGTTCGTTCCAGTGCACCACTGCCACGACCTCATGCACGGTCACCGGTCTCACGAACGGCACGTCGTACACGTTCACGGTCACCGCCACGAACGCGAAGGGCACCAGTTCGGCATCGTCGGCGTCCTCGTCCGTCGTGCCCTCGACGGTTCCGGGTGCTCCGACCGGTGTGTCGGGCACTGCTGGTGCGACGAACCAGTCGGTGGTGTCCTGGTCGGCGCCGTCGTCCAATGGTGGTGCGTCGATCTCGACCTACACGGTGACCTCGTCGCCGGGTGGCTTCACATGCTCCACCGCGACCACATCGTGCACTGTCACCGGGCTGACCGGTGGCGTGTCCTACACGTTCACCGTCACCGCGACGAATGTGTCGGGTGCCGGTTCGGCCTCCGCCGCGTCCGCCTCGATCATCCCGTTGGGTGTGGCGCAGGTGCCGACCGGAGTGTCGGCAACCGGTGCCGTGAGTGGTCAGTCGGTCGTGTCGTGGACTGCTCCGGCGAACAACGGTGGCACTGCGATCACCAGCTACACCGTGACCTCCTCGCCCGGTTCGTTCCAGTGCACGACTGCGTCGACCTCATGCACGGTCACCGGTCTCACGAACGGCACGTCGTACACGTTCACGGTCACCGCCACGAACGCGAAGGGCACCAGTTCGGCATCGTCGGCGTCCTCGTCCATCATTCCGTCCGCGGTGCCGGGAGCACCGTCGGGAGTGTCTGCCACTGCCGACACCGACGCCCAGAGCGTCGTGTCCTGGACCGCTGCGGCCAGCAACGGTGCAGCGATCACCACCTACACCGTCACCTCCTCACCGGGTTCGATCCAATGCACGACTGCCTCCACCTCATGCACCGTGACCGGTCTCACGAACGGGACCAGCTACACGTTCACGGTCACCGCCACGAACGTCTCGGGCACCGGTTCGGCCTCATCGGCGACCGCAGCGATCATCCCGTCCCGGGTTCCGTCCGCTCCGACGGGTGTGTCGGCCACGGCCGCTGAGAACGGCCGCAGTGTCGTGTCCTGGACCGCTTCGGATTGGGGCGGTGCGACTGTCACCGCCTACACGGTCACCTCCTCGCCGGGTGCGAAGAGCTGCGTGACCGATGGTGCGACCTCGTGCACGGTGATCGGGCTCTCCAACGGCACCAGCTACACGTTCACGGTCACGGCGACGAACGCTCGCGGCACCAGCGCGGCATCGACCGCCACCTCGGCAGTGGTTCCCTCTGCCGTTCCCGGTGCTCCGACTGGCGTGTCGGCGACCGCAGCGGTGAGTGGGCAGTCGGTCGTCTCGTGGTCAGCTCCGGCGAGCAACGGTGGCGCCTCGATCACGCTCTACACGGTGACCTCGAGCCCGGGTGGGTTGCAGTGCACCACCTCGTCGACCTCGTGCACGGTGATCGGTCTCACCAATGGCACCAGCTACACGTTCTCGGTCGCGGCGACGAATGTGTCCGGTGTCGGTTCGGCATCGGCGGCGTCCTCTCCGATCGTTCCCTCGACGGTGCCGGGTGCCCCGACCGCGGTGGTGGCCACCGGTGCTGCCAACGGTCAGTCGCTGGTGTCGTGGACGGCTCCGGCCTCCACTGGTGGTGCGGCGATCTCGGCGTACACGGTGACCTCGAGCCCGGGTGGGTTGCAGTGCACCACCTCGTCGACCTCGTGCACGGTGAGCGGTCTCACCAATGGCACGTCGTACTCGTTCACGGTGACGGCGACGAATGTGTCGGGTACCGGTTCGGCCTCGGTGGCGTCCTCCTCGATCGTTCCCTCCGCGGTCCCCGGCGCACCGACCTCGGTGACAGCGACCGGCGCGGCGAACACCCAATCGGTCGTCTCCTGGACCGCACCTGCATCGAACGGCGCGACGATCACGCAGTACACGGTGACCTCGAGCCCGGCTGGGTTCCAGTGCACGACTGCCTCCACATCGTGCACTGTTTCCGGTCTCACGAACGGCACCTCGTACTCGTTCTCGGTGACGGCGACGAATGTGTCGGGTACCGGTTCAGCCTCGGTGGCGTCCTCGTCGATCGTTCCCTCCGCGGTTCCTGATGCCCCGACCTCTGTGGTCGCGACTGGTGCGATGGCTGCCTCGGCCTCTGTCTCCTGGACCGCACCTGCATCGAACGGCGCGACGATCACGCTCTACACGGTGACCTCGAGCCCGGGTGGGTTCCAGTGCACGACTGCCTCCACGTCGTGCACTGTTTCCGGTCTCACGAACGGCACGTCGTATTCGTTCTCGGTGACGGCGACGAATGTGTCGGGTACCGGTTCGGCCTCGGTGGCATCGTCGTCGATCATTCCCTCGACGGTTCCGGATGCTCCGACCGGTGTCGTCGCGACCGGTGCGGCGAACAGTCAGTCGGTCGTGTCCTGGACTGCGCTCGTCAGCAACGGCGGCGCGGCCATCACCAGCTTCACCGTCACCTCGACGCCCGGTTCGTTCTCCTGCACCACTGCCTCGACCTCGTGCACGGTGACCGGTCTCACCAATGGCACCAGCTACACGTTCTCGGTGACGGCGACGAATGTGTCGGGTACCGGTTCGGCCTCGGTGGCATCGTCGTCGATCGTTCCCTCGACGGTTCCGGATGCTCCGACCGGTGTCGTCGCGACCGGCGCGGCGAACAGTCAGTCGGTGGTCTCCTGGACCGCTCCCGCCAACGGTGGTGCGGCCATCACCAGCTTCACCGTCACCTCGACGCCCGGTTCGTTCTCCTGCTCCACTGAGTCGACCTCGTGCACGGTGTCCGGTCTCACCAATGGCACCAGCTACACGTTCTCGGTGACTGCCACGAATGTGTCGGGCACCGGTTCTTCGTCCGTCGCGTCCGCGGCGATCGTTCCCTCGACGGTTCCGGGTGCTCCCATCTCGGTGGTGGCCACGGGTGCCGCGAACGGTCAGTCGCTGGTCTCCTGGACGGCGCCAGTCTCCAACGGTGGTGCGGCGATCTCGTCGTACACGGTGACGTCGTCGCCGGGTTCGTTCCAGTGCACCACCTCGTCGGCGAGTTGCACGGTGACCGGTCTCACGAATGGCACGGCCTACACGTTCACGGTGACCGCGACCAACGCCTCGGGTACTGGTTCGGCCTCGGTGGCGTCCTCGGCGATCGTTCCGTCGACGGTTCCGGATGCACCTTCGGGTGTGTCGGCGACCAGTGCGGCGAATGGTCTGTCGGTGGTGTCGTGGACCGCTCCGGTCTCGACTGGTGGTGCGTCGATCTCGAAGTATGTGGTTCGCGTCGCTGCCGGCGATGTGGTCTGTGAGACGTCGTCGAGCTCGTGCACGGTCTCCGGTCTCACGAACGGCACGTCGTATTCGTTCACGGTCGCTGCGGTGAACGTGTCGGGTGAGGGCGCTGTTTCGGTTGCGTCTGCCGCGGTGGTTCCCTCGACGGTTCCGTCGGCTGCTTCTGATGTCGTGGTCGAGTCCACTGATGATGGTTCGGTGACGGTCTCGTGGACCGAGCCGTTCTCCGATGGTGGTGCTGCCGTCTCCTACACGGTCACCTCGAATCCGGGTGGATTCTCGTGTGTGACTGCTGAGCTGTCGTGCACGGTGACTGGTCTGACCAACGGTGTGACGTATTCGTTCACTGTGGTGGCGTCGAACGTGTCGGGTGCGGCGGTTGCGTCTCGTCCTTCGGCTGGTGGTGTGCCGCGCACGGTTCCGGGTGCTCCGATCTCGGTGGTGGCCACTGGTGCAGCGAATGGTCAGTCGTTGGTGTCGTGGACAGCACCGGCCAGCAATGGTGGTGCGGCGATCACGTCGTACACGGTGGTGTCGTCGCCGGGTGGGTTCTCATGCACTGCGACTCGTGGGACCTCGTGCACGGTGCTGGGTCTCACGAATGGTGTTGCGTACACGTTCACGGTGACGGCGACGAACGCTGCCGGTGTTGGCGCGGCCTCGGCTGTGTCGAACAGTGCGATTCCGTCGACGGTTCCCGCTGCGCCGACCGGTGTTTCAGCGACGAATGGTGAGAACGGCTCGTCGGTCGTCTCCTGGACCGCGTCTTCCACCGATGGGGGAGCGACGATCACGTCGTACACGGTGACCTCGGTTCCTGGTGGGTTGACCTGCTCGACGATCATGGCCACGAGTTGCACGGTGACTGGTCTGGTGAACGGCACCTCGTACCGGTTCAGTGTGCGGGCCTCGAACGCCTCCGGTTCGTCTCAGGCCTCTGCTCTTTCGGTGGCTGTTGTCCCTGCTGGTCTGCCGGATGCGGTGTCGTCGGTGTCGGTCGGTGCTGCTGGTGGTTCGGCCACGGTCTTGTGGTCGACGCCGAACAATCGTGGTTCTCCGATCAGCGGTTTCACGGTCACCGCAGTTGATGGTGATGATTCGACGATCGATGTGGTGTGCACGTCGGTGGTGACCTCGTGCGAGTTCACTGGTCTTGTCTCGGGTGTGACCTACACGTTCAGTGTTGTGGTCACCAATGGTGTCGGTTCGTCGGCGGCCACCGTGTCGGCGCCTGTTGTTGCTGGCAGTGACGCAACTGCCCCTTCCGCTCCGAGTGCTGTGACAGGTGTTGCCGGGAACTCGACGGTCACGGTGTCCTGGTTCGCACCGGCCTCCACCGGTGGTTCACCGATCACTGGGTATGTCGTGACTGATGGTGATGGCGCGGTCGTGTGCTCCACTGTTGAGACTTCGTGCACGATCACCGGTCTCGCCAACGGCACCTCGTACACGTTCACGGTTGTGGCCTCGAACGCGATCGGTTCGTCTGATCCTTCGGTGGCGTCTGATCCGATCACGCCGGCGACGGTGCCGGGAGCTCCGACCGGTGTGGCGGGCATCTCGTTCCAGAACGCTTCCACTGTTCTGTCGTGGACTGCACCGGCCTCGAATGGTGGTGCTGCGGTCACCGGGTATGTGGTCACGGTTGTGTCTGCGATTGTCACGTCTGCTGGTGTGGTGCTGGCTGGTCCGGTTGCTGGTGATGTGGTCTGCACCACTGCCTCGACCTCGTGTGTGATCGGTGGTCTGACCAATGGTGTGACCTACACGTTCACCGTGGTCGCGACGAACGCTGCTGGTTCTTCCGTTGCGTCGACGGCGTCCGCGAGTGTGGTTCCGGCGACGGTTCCGGATGCACCGACGAATCTGATCGCGACGCCGTTCGCGGCTGGTTCGGTGAAGGTCACGTTGACCCGCCCGTTGTTCAACGGTGGTTCGACGATGAAGGGTTTCGGGTTCGTGATCACCGTGGTCGGTGGCACCCAGTCCTGTACCGATCCGGGTCTTGTCGCCACGGTGTCGTGTGTGATCTCGGGGCTCACCAATGGTGTGACCTACACGTTCACCGCGACCGCGTCGAACGCCGCGGGTACTGGTGTGGCGTCTGCGGAGTCGAACCCGATCGTGTTGGCGGATCCTCCGGGTGCCCCGACGAACGTGGTCGCGACCGCGACGGAGAACCGTCAGTCCACGATCTCCTGGACCGCACCTGCTGATACCGGTGGGTTCCCGATCACCGGGTATCTGGTGACCACGAGTGGCAGCACCCGCACCTGTGCCACTGCTGGTGAGACGACCTGTGTGGTCACGCTGCTCACCAACGGCACCGCGTACACGTTCTCAGTTGTGGCGATCACTGATGCCGGTCGCAGCGACACCGCCGTGTCGAACACGATCATCCCGGCGACGGTCCCATCGAAGATCACCACGTTCACCCCGATCTTCGGGAACGGTTCGATCACACTGACCTGGACGGCCCCGGCGACCGGTGGTGCGGACATCACCGGCTACACCATCACCGACGCCACGACTGCTGCGGTGGTGTGCACCACGACGACGGCGACCAGTTGCACCATTTCCGGTCTCACCAACGGCACCGCCTACTCGTTCAAGGTTGTTGCCACGAACGCTGCTGGCACCGGTCTCATCTCGAACGCGTCGACCCCGACAACACCGGCCACCACCCCCGGTGCACCGACCAGCGTCACCGCAACCTCGAACACGAACACCTCCTCAGTCATCGCCTGGACCGCACCGGCCGACAACGGCGGTTCGGTTGTCACCTCCTATCTCGTGACCGCCACCCCGGGCGGCGCCACGTGCAGTGCGACCACGAAGACCACGTGCACCATCGTCGGTCTCACCAACGGCCTCAGCTACACGTTCACGGTGACCGCCACGAACAAGGCCGGCACCAGCACCGCATCAGACCCTTCGAACATCGCGACCCCGTCGACAGTTCCGGGTGCCCCGACCGGTGTGACCGGGACCTCGAACGAGAACACCCAGTCGACGATCACCTGGACCGCACCGACCAGCAACGGCGGGGCGACCATCACCGGCTACAAGGTCACCGCCACCCCCGGTGGCAGGACCTGCACCACCACCGGTGAGACCACCTGTGTCATCACCGGTCTCACCAACGGCACCGCCTACACGTTCAAAGTCGTCGCGATCAACGCTTCGGGGAACTCGGCGCTGTCGACTGCGTCATCGGCCGTGGTCCCCGCGACCATCCCGGGTGCACCCACGAACATCACCGCCTCCTCGAACGCGAACGCACAATCAGTCATCGCCTGGACCGCTCCGGCCGACAACGGCGGCACCGCGATCACCGGCTATCTCGTGACCGCCAACCCCGGCGGTCGCACCTGCACCACCGCTCGCACCACGTGCACCGTGACCGGTCTCGCCAACGGCACCAGCTACACGTTCACCGTGACCGCCACCAACGCCGCTGGAACCAGCACGGCTTCCGATGCCTCGAACATCGCGACGCCGTCGACGGTCCCGGGTGCACCCACCGGTGTCGGGGCGACTGCTGCGGAATCGGGTCGTTCGACCATCACCTGGACCGCCCCGGCCTCCGACGGTGGCGCAGCGATCTCCGGCTACCGGGTCACCGCCACCCCCGGCGGGAAGTCCTGCACCACGACCGGTGCGACGACCTGCACCATCACCGGTCTCTCCAACGGCACCAGCTACACGTTCACCGTCACCGCGACGAACCGATCCGGCACCGGTTCCCCATCTGATCCGTCAACGGCGGTTGTCCCCTCGACGGTTCCCGGTGCTCCGACCGGTGTGGCGGCGAGCTCCTTCGAATCGACCCAGTCGACGGTCACCTGGATCGCACCGGCCAGCAACGGTGGCGCGGCGATCACCACCTACACGGTGGTCTCCACCCCGGGGAGCAGGGTCTGCACCACCTCGGGTGACACCAGCTGTGTGGTCACCGGTCTCACGAACGGCACCAGCTACACCTTCAAAGTCACTGCGACGAACGTCTCGGGCACCTCGGCGGCATCGATCGCCTCTGCAGCAGCCGTGCCGGCAACAGTGCCCGGCGCACCGATCAACGTGGCCGCGACCTCGAACGCGAACGCCTCCTCGTCGATCTCCTGGACGGCACCCACCTCGAACGGTGGTGCGCCGATCACCGCCTACACCGTCACCGCCAACCCCGGCGGGGCCACATGCACGACCGCGACCACGACCTGCACGATCACCGGTCTCTCCAACGGAAGCTCGTACACGTTCACCGTGACTACGACGAACAACGCCGGAACCGGCTCCTCGTCGGCCGCATCGAACACGGCGATCCCGTCCACGGTCCCGAACGCACCCACCGGTGTGGGCGCCATTTCATTCGAGTCCACCCAGTCGACGATCAGCTGGACGGCGTCGACCAACGATGGTGGCGCCACCATCACCGGCTACCGGGTCACCTCGAACCCGGGAGGCCGGACCTGCACCACGACCACGACCTCGTGCGTCGTGAAGGGCCTGACCAACGGCACCGACTACACCTTCACGGTCGTCGCACTCAACGCCCGTGGTGCCAGCTCCGCCTCCGATGCATCGGGCATCGCGACGCCGTCGACCGTTCCGGGTGCGCCGACCGGAGCAGTGGGCGTGTTCGCCGACAGCTCGGCGATCGTGTCCTGGACCGCCCCGAGTACCGATGGTGGGGCCGACATCACCTCCTCCACGGTGACCGCCACGCCGGGTGGTGCCACCTGCACGACCGCCACCACCAGTTGCGTGGTGCCCGGTCTCATCAACGGCACCTCCTACCGGTTCACGGTGACCGCCACGAACGGGTCCGGCACCGGTGGGTCGTCGGTCGCGTCCGCTGCGGTGATCCCGATGAAGGTCCCGGATGCCCCCAACGCTCCGGTCGGCGTGTCCTATCTGAGCGGTCGCACGACCCTCACCTGGACCGCACCGGCCAACAACGCCGGCACTCCCGTCACCGGCTACGTGGTTCGCAACGCCGCTGGTGAGCAGGTGTGCACCACGACCGGTGCGCTCACGTGTTCGGTCACGGGTCTCACCAACGGCACCACCTACACGTTCACGGTCATGGCCAGGAACAAGGTCGGCGACGGCGGCGTGTCGCCCTCCTCCGACGGAGTTCTGGTCTCGACGGTTCCCAGCGCACCCACCGGACAGATCGCCGTCTTCGGTGATCGATCCATCACCGTGTCCTGGACCGCCCCCGCCGACAACGGCGGCGCACCGATCACCGGCTACGTGGTCGCCAACTCCGCAGGAACACTGGGTTGCACCACGAACGGTGAGACCAGCTGTGTCGTCACCGGTCTCACCAACGGCACCTCGTACACGTTCCGCGTGCTCGCCATCAACGGCTCCGGTCGCGGTGCTACCTCGGGCTACACGATCGCCACGGTTCCTGCGACCGTCCCGAACCCGCCGACCACTGTCACCACCGTGTTCGCCGATGCGAGCGCAACCGTCTCGTGGATCGCCCCGGCTGACAACGGCGGCAGCATCGTCACCGGCTACACCGTCACCGCCAACCCCGGTGGCCGCAGCTGCACGACCGCCAGTGTCACCGCGACCACCTGTGTGGTCACTGGTCTGGCCAACGGCACCAGCTACATGTTCACCGTCACGGCCACGAACAAGGCCGGCACCGGGGCCGCCTCCGATGCGAGCGCACCGGTCGTCCCGGCCACCGTTCCCGATCAACCCACCGATGTCGCGACCTCGTTCGACGTCGTGGCCGGCACCATGACGCTCACCTGGAACGCACCGGCCTGGAACGGTGGCAGCGCGATCACCGCCTACAGCGTGCTCTCCACCCCCGGGAACAAGGTCTGCGCCACCACCGGTGCGCTCACCTGTGTCATCACCGGTCTCACCAACGGCACCGCATACACGTTCACCGTGCGAGCCTCCAACAAGGCAGGCACGGGCTCGTTCTCCACACCGTCGGCGTCGATCGTGCCGATCATGGTCCCCCAGGCCCCCACCGCCGTGACCGGAACCTTCGGCAACACCACCGCCACCATCCGCTGGACCGCACCCGTGGCCACCAGCGGCACCGCCGTCACCGGCTACACCGTGACCGCATCACCCGATGGTGCGAGCTGCACCACCGCCGGTGCCACCACCTGCACCGTCACCGGTCTCGCCAACGGCACCGCCTACACGTTCACCGTCACCGCGACGAACATCGTCGGCACCGGCAGCGCCTCGACGGCATCAGCCCCCGTCATCCCGGCGACCGTGCCCAGCTCTCCGGTGATCACCAGCGTCGCCTACGCCGACTCGTCGGTGACTGTCACCTGGACCGCATCGGATGACAACGGCGGCAGTGTCATCACCGACTATGTCGTCACCTCCAAGCCGGGCACGAAGACCTGCTCGAGCAGCGGTGCCCTCGCCTGCACCGTGACCGGACTCACCAACGGCACCGCCTACACGTTCACCGTCAGAGCCGTGAACAAGGCCGGCAGCAGCATCGCATCGGCCGCATCGGACTCGACCATCCCCGGCACCGTCCCCTCTGTCCCCCGGAACGTGGCCGCCACCTCTGGTGATGCCCGCAGTTCCACCGTGACCTGGACGGCACCGGCCGACACCGGCGGCTATGCGATCACCGGGTATCTGCTCATCGCCAGCGATGACAGCACCTGTGAGCCGGCTCGACTCACCACGCTCTCGTGCACATTCACGAGCCTCAAGAACGGGACGAACTACACGTTCACCGTGTACGCACTGAACGCCAATGGTCGGTCGGTTGCGGGTTCGGCCACGGGCAAGCCCTCGCGTGAACCCGATGAGCCCTATGACGTCGTGGCCACCCCGTATCAGAACGGTCGCAGCCTCGTCTCCTGGACCGCCCCCGGGTTCGACGGCGGCGCGAAGATCTCGGGCTATACGGTCATCTCCTCACCGGGCAACACGTCCTGCACCACCTCCCTGCCCGGCGAGACCTCCTGCGTCGTCACCGGTCTGACCAACGGCACCGCGTATCGGTTCACCGTGACCGCCACGAACCGCAGCGGCACCGGTGCGGCATCGCTCCCGTCGCTGCGGGTCGTGCCCGCCGCCGCACCCGATGCCCCGACCAACATCGCCGTGACCCCCACCGGAAGCAGGACCGTCACGGTCACGTGGAAGGCGCCCAGGGTCGATGGCGGCACCGGCATCCTCGGGTATGTCGTGGTCTCCACTCCGGCCACTGACAAGTGCATCACCAACTCTGCCGATGCGGTGTCCTGCACCTTCACCTGGTTGACCAACGGCACGAGCTACACGTTCAAGGTGAAGGCTCGCAACGCCGCTGGCACCGGTGATGCCTCGAGCGACTCCGCGGCGGTGACCCCGGTGTCGGTGCCCGATGCTCCGACCGATGTCGTCGCCGTCCCCTACCAGAACACGCAGTCGACCGTCTCCTGGACCGCACCGTTCAACAATGGTCTGGCCATCAGCAGCTATGTGGTGACCGCCTCGCCGGGCGGTCGAACCTGCACCGCCTCGACGTCGAGGACCGTGCTCGTCGCACCGACCTCGTGCGTCGTCACCGGTCTCACGAACGGCACCTACTACTCCTTCACCGTCACGGCCACGAACAGCAGGGGCACCAGCCCGGTCTCGGTGGCCGACAGCGGTGTGCTCCCGGCGTCGGTGCCGAGCGCCCCGTCGATCACCACCACGACCTACGACGACCAGAGCATCTCCGTGTACTGGAATCCGCCGGTCTCCGACGGTGGTGCACCGATCCTCGGGTACACCGTCACCTCGACACCCGGATCCTTCACGTGCACCACCGCCCAGGTGAGCTGTGTCATGAACGGTCTCACCAACGGCACCGCCTACACGTTCGTGGTCACCGCCTCGAACGGCGCCGGGACCTCGACCGCCTCGGGGCGCTCCGCATCCACCACGCCGATCACCGTGCCGCACGCGCCGCGCAACGTGGTGGCCACACCTCGCCTCGATGGTCAGTCGGTGGTCTCGTGGGACGCCCCGAACCTCGTCGGCGGCTCACCGATCATCAGCTACACCGTTACCTCGCATCCCGACCTCCGAACCTGCACCGTGACGAAGGCCCGGAACGGCACCGTGCCGACCAGCTGCACCGTCACCGGCCTGACCAACGGCGTGATCTACACCTTCGATGTGGTGGCGACGAACGCCGCCGGCGACAGCGAAGGTTCGGATCGCACCGACGACACCAAGCCCTCCACCGTGCCCGACGCCCCGAGCATCAAGGACGTCAAGGTCGAGGACGACACCGCACTGATCATCTGGGAGGACCCGGCGTTCGATGGCGGCGCCACCATCACCGGCTACCTCGTGACCGGATTCATCGGCTCGAAGGCGGCTGCCGGCATCTCCTGTTCCTCGGAGTCGCGCCGTCGCTGCACCGTCAGCGGTCTCGTCTGGGGAACCACCTATTCGTTCAAGGTGAAGGCCATCAACGGTCGGGGAGCCGGAGCCAACTCGGCCAGTTCCGACCCGGTCACGCCCGTCAACCCGCCGAGCGCCCCGCGCAACGTCGTCGGAACCTCCTACGGCGACACCACCTCGGTCGTCTCATGGGCGGCACCGTCCACCAACCGGGGCTCGGCGATCACGGGGTACGTCGTCACGGCGTTCCCGGGAGGCGCCACCTGCTCGGTGGTCGCCCCCACTCGTACGTGCACCATCACCGGCCTGACCAACGGTGTTCCCCACCGCTTCCGGGTCTATGCCGTGAACGCCGTCGGCGCAGGCGACATCTCCGACAGGTCCGAGGCAGTCACACCGTCCACCGTCCCGGGCGCGCCGGCGGTCAACTCGGTCCAGGCCGGGAATGCCAGCGCCTTCGTCACGGTCATCGCACCGGCATCGAACGGTGGAGCGCCGATCACGCTGTACCGCATCACCTCCTACCCGGAGGCCAAGTACTGCGAGACGGCCGATCCCGCTGCCGGTTGCACCGTCACCGGTCTCACCAACGGCACGAACTACCAGTTCTACGCAGCAGCGATCAACGGATCGGGTACCGGGGCATTCTCGGAGCGCTCCGCGGTCGTCACGCCGAAGGGTCCCCCGGGAGCCCCCACCGGCGCCACCGCTGTCGCCGGTGCAGGCAGCGCCACCATCAGATGGGCGGCACCGACGATCAACGGTGGAAGCCCGGTCACCGGGTACATCGTCACGTCATCACCTGACGGTCTGACCTGCTCCTCCTCCTCGCTGAGCTGCACCATGGCCGGTCTCACCAACGGCACCGCCTACACCTTCACGGTCCAGGCCATCAACGCCATCGGCACGGGCAGCTCATCGGTGCCATCGTCGGCGGTCACCCCGAGCACCACCCCGGGTGTCCCTGTCGTCACCAACGTGACCCCGGGGAACGGAACCGTCACCATCAGCTGGAGCCTCGGCGACAACGGCGGCGCCACGGTCACCAAGTACCAGGTGCAGCGATGCGCAGGTTCGACCTGCTCGCTGGTCACCACTGCTGATGCCTCGACCTCCTACACCTTCACCGGTCTCGTCAACGGCACCGACTACGTGTTCACCGTCAAGGCCTACAACGCCAAGGGATACGGCCTCGCCTCGGACTACTCGATCGTGGGCACGCCCAGAACCGTTCCCGCTGCTCCGACCTCGGTGTCGGCGATCGCGTACGCCGGCTCGGCGAAGGTCACCTGGTCGGTTCCGTCGTCCAACGGCTCGGCGATCACCTCCTACACCGTGACCGCTGATCCCGGCGGCGCCAGCTGCACAGCCATCACGACCAGCTGCATCGTGAGCGGTCTTTCCAACGGCACCTCCTACACGTTCACCGTCACCGCAGCGAACGTCGCCGGTGCCGGTCCGGCCTCGGGCGCATCGACGGCAGTCACGCCCAGGACGCTCCCCGATGCACCGACCTCGGTCTCGGCGACCTCGAACGAGGACTCGAAGTCCACCGTCTCGTGGTCGGCGCCCTCCAACGGAGGCTCAGTCATCACCGGCTACACCGTCTCGGACGATGCCGGTCACACCTGCAGCACCAGCGGCACCAGCTGTGTCGTCACCGGCCTGTCCAACGGCGTCGGCGTCACGTTCTCCGTGACTGCCACGACCGCCGTGGGCACCAGTGAGGCCTCTGCCAGGTCATCGGTGAGCACCCCGGCTGCGGTTCCCGGCGCTCCCACCTTCGTGGGTGTGCAGCAGAGCGGCGAGTTCAGCGCCAAGGCCGTGTGGGAAGCACCGACCATCGACGGCGGCTCCGCGATCACCGGCTACTCGGTCCGGAACTCGAGTGGCACCGAGGTGTGCTCGGCTGCGGCGTCCGAGCGGCTCTGCATGATCCGCGGCCTCGCGAAGGGCACGAGCTACTCGTTCACCGTGCGGGCGATCAACGCCGCCGGTACCGGCACGGCATCGAGTGCCGTGAGCTTCTCGCTCGCCACGCCCACCTCGACGAAGAAGATCATCTACGACACCTACGTCGCTGGTGAGAAGTCGATCTCTGCGGACTGGACATGGGGCGGCTCCTGGAGCGGCACCGCGAAGGTCTACGCCTACACGGGCACCCTCAACACCAGCACCGCCGCCAAGTGCACCAGCACCGGGACCAGCTGCACCATCAGTGATCTCCCGCAGGGCACCTACAACGTCGCGATCTTCACGAACTACTCCGACACCGTCGCCCAGCGCACGGTCACCGGGGTCAAGGTCTATGCCCGTCCCGGCAAGCCGCAGAACGTGACCGGCACCGCTGGTGTCGGCTCGGTGTCGGTCGCCTGGAACGCACCTTCCGACAATGGCGGCCTCGCCATCAGCCGCTACGTGGTCGAGTCCACCCCCGGCGGATTCAAGTGCCGTACCTCGCTCACCTCCTGCACGGTCTTCGGGCTCGCCAACAACACGTCGTACCGATTCACCGTCAAGGCCGTCAACGGCGTGAACGACAGCTTCGACTCCGATCAGTCGGCATCGATCACCACGCTCGACTCACCCAACGCTCCGAACAATGTGGCGGCCACGGCCGGCGAGGGTTCGGCGACGGTCAGCTGGACCGCCCCGAACAACACCGGTGGTTCGGCCATCACCGGCTACCGCGTCAAGGCCGACCCGGGCGGTGCGCTCTGCATCACCACCGGGACCTCCTGCACGTTCAACGGTCTCACCCCCGGTCAGGGCTACACGTTCGTCGTGAAGGCGATCAACGCCGTGGGAGCCAGCAACTGGACCGGTGACTCGAATCGGGTCACCCCCACGATCCCGCGCACCGCTCCCACCGCACCCTTCGGTGTGTCGGCGGTTCCGAGCAACACCCAGGTCACCATCTCGTGGAGTGCGCCCAGCAATGGTGGCGCCGACATCACGTCCTACACCGTGACCTCGAGCCCGAGCTCGTACACCTGCAGCACCAGCGGGCTGTCGTGTGTGATCAGCGGTCTCACCAACGGTGCCGGCTACACCTTCACCGTGACCGCCACGAACGTGATCGGCACCGGCGCCGCATCTGCTGCCTCGATCTCCGCGGCCCCCTACACCGTCCCGAGTGTGCCCACCGGCGTCTCGGCGACCTCCGATGAGAACGCCAGCTCCACCGTCTCCTGGTCGGCCCCGGCCAGCAGTGGCGGCGCCACCATTCTCAGCTATCGGGCCACCGCCTACCGGAACGGCAATCAGACCTCGAAGGTCTGCGTCACCGCCAACGGTTCCACGCTCTCGTGTGTCATCAGTGGTCTGAACAACGGCAACGACTACACCTTCAGGGTCGAGGCGTTCAACCGGGCCGGTGGCAGTGGGACATCGAATGCATCGTCGGTCGCGACACCGCGAACCGTCCCGGATGCCCCGTCGATCCTCTCGCTGCAGAACGGCTACGGCCGGGTCAAGGTGAGCTGGAACGCTCCCGGGTTCAACGGCGGCGCCAACCTCACCGGCTACACCGTCTCCGCCTCTCCCGGCGGTCAGACCTGCACCAGCGACAGCTCCACCCTCAACTGCTGGGTGATGAACCTCACTGCCGACACCTCGTACTCCTTCACGGTGGTCGCGACGAACCGGATCGGTTCGGGTGCGGCGTCGCTGGCCTCCGCCGGGATGATCCCGAAGATGATGGAGCCCGAAGCACCGGTCTTCGTGAGCATCTATTCGAACGGTCTCAGTTCGGTGAATGCATCGTGGACGGCCCCGAACGCCCGTGGTGCGGTCATCACCGGCTACACCATCACCTCGTTCGATCTCACCACCAACAGTGTCGGCGCCGGCTGCACCACCGTCGGTCAGATGCTCGGATGTGACATCACCGGTCTCACCTCCGGCGACCGTTACACCTTCTCGATCACCGCCACCAACGAGGTCGGCACCAGCGCCGCCGGCACGAAGACCATCACCGTCGGTCTCACGTTCAACCCGGCTGCGGCCAACGGCATGTTCTTCATCCCGAAGCAGCTCGCCTGGGACGACGTGCTCCAGACCGGATCCGGCACCACCTCGCTCGTCATGGGCTTCGAGTCCGGCTCGGCTCTCGAGCGCACCGTCACCTCGACCTCCGGCGGCGACGCCACTGTCTCGTGGACCGCACCCACGCTCGCCAACGGGCGCTCGATCGTGGGGTATGTCGTCACGGTCAAGGGCAACCCGTCGATGCTCCAGAGCTGCACCACCACGACCACGAGCTGCACGGTCACCGGTCTCAACGGATCGACCAGCATCACCTTCACCATCACGCCGTTCAGCGGCGGTCTGCTGCCGGTCGTGGTGCGGATGAAGGAACCGACCGTGTGGACGGTCACCGCCCTTCCTGCGCTGGCCACCGTGAAGCGCAATCTCAGTGGCTCCGACACGGCGTCGAAGCCCACCGAGCTCACCGCAGTTGCGGGCAACGGTGCCGTCACCCTGTCGTGGGAGTCACCGATGAACGCGGTTCCGGGCCAGCTCTATCTCGTGCAGGCCACCCCCACCACACCGCTTGCCTCCGGCGATCACTCTGGCGATGACCTGAACTGCGTCACCGCCTTCACCGCCTGCACCGTCGGTGGTCTCTCGAACGCCACGAGCTACACCTTCCGGGTCCGTGGGGTCTCGGTCAACACTGCGGCGTCCTCCAACGGCGCTGTCGTCCTCAAGCTCGGTGTGCAGTCCGATGCGGTCACCTCGACCCCGCTCAACACCATTCCTTCCGATCAGCTGCGCATCAATGCCGCCTATTCGGTGAGTGGTCTCCAGATGGTGCGCACCAACGCATCCACCACCTACCAGCTGGCGGGTTCGATCATCCTCGATGACTCCGGGACACAGTCCATGCAGGTGCTGGTGAACTGGACCAGCGGTTCCAGCTGGAGCATCACCGCAGTGTCGGCTCCCGACACGCCCAGCAACGTGCAGCTCACGCGCAACCTCAGCGACACCAGCATCCGGGTCAGCTGGGATGCGCCGAACGACAACGGCTCGGCGATCACCGGCTACAGGGTGACGGTCACTGGTGCCATCAACACCGGCGGCACCACGCCGATGGGTTGCACCGCAGGTCCGAACGCCACGTCGTGTGTCGTGAACGACGTCATCACGAACGACGTCTACACGGCCACCGTCGTGGCCACCAACGTGGTCGGCGACTCCGATCCCTCGGCCGCCCAGGTCCCGGGCATGACGCTGCTGTCGGAGACGAACAAGCTCAACCTGCCGGCGTATCTGGTGCCGTCGGCGCCGAGGAACGTCTCGGTGGTGGCCGGTGTCAGTGAGGTCACGGTCAGCTGGACCGCTCCGGCGACCGCCATCGGTGCATCGGTGCGCAGCTACACGGTGTCGAGCGACAGGATCGATTCACTCGATTCCGTGGTGCACACCTGCACCACCACCACTGCGCTCAGCTGCAAGGTCACCGGGCTCTACAACGGCCTGTCCTACACGTTCACCGTGACCGCCACCAGCAGTCAGGGAACCTCCACCGGCGCACGTTCCAACAGCATCAAGCCCGGTCTCCTCGGCCCCGAAGATCCGCAGACTCCCGACTCCGTCACCGGTGTGTCGGTGGTCTCGCTGCTTCCGGCACCGGGCGGCGTGCTCTCCAACAATGCTGTGATCTCCTGGACCGCCGCCAAGGACAACGGCAGTCCGATCATCGGCTACGTGGTGAAGTCCACCCCCGACAATCTGCAGTGCACCACGACCACCACGAGCTGCATGATCCCGAACCTCGTGACCGGCCGCAGCTACACCTTCCGGGTCACGGCCTACAACCGGGTCGGCTACTCGCCGAGCGTGAGCACCAACGCTGTCGTGGGTGGCACCCTCTCCGCCGGCGATGTTGCGCCGCCCTCCAGTCGGGTGAGCTTCTTCGGTGCTGACCCTGTTCGGGTCTCCGGGACGATCACTGCGTCGATGAGCGGCGGCAAGCTGGTGCTCGGGGGCCAGTTCACCTCCGGTTCCTTCACCGCGACCGCCGGTTCACTCAACGTGAAGAGCATGGTCATGACGTGGAAGGCCGCCGCCCAGGGTGCCGACTCCGCCGGCTGGTCGGGCACCGGAAAGGTCGCACTCGGCTTCGGCCTCGAGGTCGGCGTCAAGGTCACCGCCTACACCGACGGCGGCACCTGGACCCTCACGGCCCAGACCACCACGGGTACCCCCGAGATCATGAAGGATGTCACCCTTCCGTCGATCACCCTGGCGGGCACCATCGACTCGGCGGCCGGTTCGGTCACCTGGTCGCTGTCGGCCACGCTCGGGCAGCTCAATCTCATCCCGGGTCTGCTCAAGCTCCAGGACATCTCGCTGTCGGTGTCCAACGCCTGCCCGATGGTGGCGGGCACGAAGACCACCGTGTGTCCGCGGGGCAACAACGGCATCTACCTGATCGCCCAGGGCAAGGTCAGCCTCACCGTGTCCAACAAGGACTACGCCTCCCTGTCGGCGTACCTGGTCATGGGCCTCGACTCCCGCACGATGGTGCTGGCTGCCAAGCTCAGTGACATCGACTTCGGCGCCGGCGTCGTGCTCACCGGCCCGATGATCCAGGTGTACCAGGCCACTGCGGGGTCCGATCCGACGAGGACCGCCGTCGCCATCGCTTCGGTCCCCGGTCAGCCGCAACGGATCCAGTTCGATCCGGTGAGCCTGCTCGGTGAGTCGAAGGTCAGCTGGGATGCCCCGATCAGCGACGGCGGCAGTCCCATCCTCGGGTACACCGTCACCGCCACGCCGGTGTCCTCACTCTCGGACACCAAGTCCCTCGATCCGGTGACCTGCACGGTCGGCGCCGATGGCGTCACGGTCACCACCAAGCCGGCGAACGTCGTCGACCCGGACAACCCCGACAAGAAGAAGACGGACTTCGAGAAGGCGAACCCGAAGCGCAAGACCCAGAGCGTCACCTCACTCAACACCTGGTGTCTGGTGACCGGGCTCGAATACGGGGTCCAGTACACCTACTCGGTCACCGCCACCAACACCGTCGGTCAGGGGATCGCCGGGGTCTCGACCACCTTCAAGGGTGTGCAGATCCAGGTCGAGGGTCTGGCCAAGGCGCAGTTGAGCGTCGTGCTCACGGGTGCAATCTCGTTCAACACCATCGGTCTCACCGTGGGTGTCGCGGCAACCGTGTTCCCGGTGGGCAGCGACGGCAAGCCGCTCAGTGCGACCAATCCGCTCCCGCCCGGCACCACCGTGATGTGGGGCTTCGCCATCGCAGGCACCGTGTCGGTGCAGGGTGGTGGCAACGCGCCGCAGCTGATGAAGGGTCTGGACTTCGCCGGTTCCTTCGCCTTCACCACCAGTGCCGCCACCGCTCGCATGGACAGCACCACCGTTGAACTGCCCGAACGATCCGCCTACTTCGGTGTCTCGCTGACGCTCAGCAACGACATGAAGAAGGTCCTCAAGGGTGTCGACCGGATCAGTGGTTTCGTCTGGTACTCGATGTCGAACAATGCGTGGGGCGTGCAGTTCCAGCTCGACACCGGCTGGGTGGCCAAGGTCAACAAGGTCCAGCTCGGATTCACGCAGACGAAGATCGCCGCCACCGGCACCGGCCTCCAGCTCGAGGAGATGAGCATCGAGGAGACCGGTTTCGTCACCTTCCCCAACAAGGACGGTTCGAGCACGACGATCCGGGCCACTCTCGGGGTCACCTTCGGGAGTGACTTCACCGTCACGTTCGGCATCACGCTGTCGCCCGGGAACGCGGGCGATGCCATCTGGCCGAGCATGTTCGGGTACAAGGGCGTCGATCTCATGACCGGCAGCCTGTCGGTCGGGTTCGATGGCAAGACCGGATTCCCGATCCTCGGTCTCATGGGCACGGTGCGGTTCCCGACGAGCATCACCAAGGCCCTGGGTGGCTCCGCCCCGATGGTGGTCACCCTCGCCGGCATGATGTCGACGTCGACGCCATGTGCGTCCATCTCGGTGGCGGCTGAGGACGGTGTCTCGAACGTCGTGAACATCGGGAACGGTGTGCTCACCGCCTCGAAGTTCTCGATGGGTCTCGCCCCGAACGGCTGCACGATCGGCGCCGGCGACAACGCGTTCACCATGCCTGCCGGAGCCAGCATCTCGATCGCCGGTTCGATGATGGGCGTGAATGTGAAGGTCGAGATGACCCTCACCATCGAGGAGCAGTTCGGCGGTGCCATCCCGAACATCACCATCACGGGCTCGGCCACGGTGGACGGCTTCAAGCTCGGTCAGCTGCAGATGGACCCCTCGGTGCTCGAACTCGAACTCACCACCAAGATCGGTGGGCTCGAGCATTTCAAGCTCTCCGGTGGTGCATCGCTGCTCGGTGCGAAGTTCACGGCGTCGGCCGAGGCCAACTACACGCTCGGCAGCACCGATCTCGACATCAAGATGTCGGCGAGTCTCACGCACGCCACCATCTCCGGCATCGGCTTCGATGATCTGTCGTTCAGCTACAGCCTCTCGAGCACCTCCGTGAATGCCTTCAGCGTGGCCTTCAGCGCCAGGATCGGGTTGGCGCCCGGATTCAACATCACGGCCTCGGGCTCGATCACGCCCACGAAGTTCGAGCTGACCTCCTCGAGCGAGATCAACTGGGGTGGCCTGAAGTACAAGCAGTCCTCCACGGTGGTGCTGAGCGTGTCCTCCAGCGCCGTCCCGCTGGTGCTGGTGTCCACCCAGATGCAGATCAATCTCTGGGGCACGTACTTCGACGGCACCATGACGGTGACGAACGACGAGAACGGTTACCGGGCGGTCACGCAGTTCATCGTCCAGCTGAAGATCGGCGGATGGAACTTCGGCAGCGCCACGTTCACCGACATGGTCACCATCAGCGGCGACCAGGTGATGTTCCGTCGTCGCCTCAACTCCCAGCTCAACCTCGGTGTGCTGCAGGGCACGCTCGACGCCGAGGTGGCCGCAGGTGACGACGGCACCAACACGGTGCTGCTGTTCAACCTCTACATCGACATGACGGTTCGGATCGGCAGCTTCGAGACGACGGCCAAGGTGCATCTCGCCGACTGCGGTGACCCCTGCGTCCGCTACACGGCGATCAGCGTCGAGGTCGCGTTCAGTGCGGACTTCGGCCCGTACCACCTCACCAGCCAGTACTACGCAGTCCGCACCGACTTCAACTTCGACATCAGCGTGTCGAAGGACTTCGACGCCTCGAGCGGCATCATCTACGGCTGTTCGAACTGCTCGGACCCGCAGTCCGCTGGTCTCCTGCGCTGGCAGGCCTCGTTCAGGGGCTCGGCATCGATCCGACTCTCCTCGACCAGCGGTCTGAGCTTCTCGACGAATGCGACAGCCCAGATCAAGCAGTCAGCCTCGAAGGGGGAGTGCGCCCGCTGGAACCCGGCGCACACGATCTGCAACAGGACGGAATACTCCTGGGGCTCCTTCACCGATCTGGTGAAGGTGAACATCTCGATCGGTCAGGATGGCAAGGCTCGCTCCAGCAGCGCGGGCAAGGACTACGAAGCCGAGGTGTGAGCCACCGAGGCTCCGTGATCAGTGTGCGATTCAGGTCGTATGCAGGATCATCGGGGCCTCGGTGACGCCGGCGATGATGTTGCTCGCTGACACACCGACCTCACCGGCCAGCTCCAGCCGGGTGACACCGCGGTCGAGCAGCGCGTCGAGCACGGCGGCGACCTCGAGGCGGGCCAGTGCCGCACCGAGACAGAAATGCACACCGAAACCGAACGCCACGTGATGGTTGGGTGTGCGCCCGATGTCGAACTGATCGGCGGTGGGACCGAACTCGGCCTCATCACGATTGGCTGATGCGTAGAGCATCATGAGCGCCTCGCCGGCGCCGATCTTCTGCCCGCCGAGCTCGGTGTCTCTGGTTGCGGTGCGCACGAAGTAGATCACCGCAGTGGTCCAGCGCAGGATCTCCTCGACCGCGGTGTTGACGAGCGAGCGGTCGGCCCGCAGGCGATCCCACTGCTCGGGATGCTGGGCGAATGCCACGAGTCCACCGGAGATGGTGTTGCGGGTGGTCTCGTTGCCGGCCACCAGCAACTGGTTGAGGAACATGCGCAGCTCCTCGTTGCTGAGTCGATCGCCGTCGAGCTCGATGCCGGCCAGCAGCGAGATGACATCGTCCCCCGGGGTCTCGCGGGCGACCTCCACCAGTCGCAGCAGTTCGGTGTACATCTCGGCATTGAGTGCGTTCTTGCGCTCGGCATCGTTGTAGATCTCGGTTCCGGGGATGGAGGCCTCCGACCATTCCCACACCCGGTCCCACTGGCTCTCGGGCAGACCCAGCAGCTGGGCGATGACCTGCACCGGCAGGGGCACCGACAGGGGAGGCACGATGTCGACAGGTGCATCGAGGGGCAGGGCGTCGACGAGCAGTCGTGCTGCGTCGCGGGTGGAGGCCTCCAGCGTGCGCACCATGCGCCGGCCGAACGCCGGTTGCACGAGATTGCGATAGCGGGTGTGCGCCGGCGGATCGGTGTGCATCATCGTGGGCGGATCGTCGTAGTGGGATCCCACCTCGAAGGTGATGATGCCGCTCCCCGAGCAGAAGGTGGCGGGGTCGGTGGACACGGCCATGACCTCGGCGTGGCGGCTCAGCACCCAGAACGGGCCACCGCCGAGATCGCCGGTCTCGCACCAGGCCACCGGGTTGGTCTCGCGCAGTTGCGCATAGAGCGGGAAGGGGTCCTTCGCCGGGAACGCGTTGTAGAGCAGTTGATCGGTGAGCGGCTCATGCGCGACACCAGCGGCGTTCTGCCTCGACATCGGATCTCCCCCTGAGATGGTGCGTGGTTCTGCGACGGACGGACTCAGCCCGAACCGAGAGTCTTCCAGAGCGACGTGTAGCTCGGGTGCTCGATGGCCGGTGTGACCCAGCCTGAGGCCACCAGTTCCTCGTGCAGTGCCGGGAGGTTCTGGAACGGCACCCCCATGTCGGTGTGGTGGGCGAGGTGCCAGCCGGTGTTGAACGGCACGATCCAGAACCGCGGGGCGAGGCGCTGACGCACCACATGGGTGGTCCGTCGTCGGTCGGCGGAGTGCTCCATGCCACCGTGCTCGGCGATGCCACGCAGGCGGTTGAGCACCCGCCACACCGTGAGCCAGGGGGCCAGCCAGAACAGGGGCCACAGCCACCAGCGTCCCGACAACAGGGTCATCGCCGCGGCCAGCACGAACTGCGTGATGACGATGGAGATGGCGAAGGGCCGACTCGACGGGCGCGCCACGGCCATGACGAGACCGCGCAGGTGCTTCCAGCCCGATCCACCGAAGGCGTCGCGTCGCAGTTTCCGCAGCAGCGAGTCGCGGGGGATCGGGTAGTTGCGATAGAGGTTCAGATCAGGTTCGTCCGGTCCGAGCTCATCACGGTGATGGGCGAGATGCTGGCGTCGATAGGCATCGAACGGGATGAACGCCGGATAGGCGAGAAGCCAGCGCCCCACGAGATCGTTGGCCCGGCGGCGGCTGAACAGGCAGCGATGCACCGCCTCATGAGCGAGGATCGACAGCAGCGAGTAGCCGCGACCGATGAGCAGGAAGGTGAGCACCCACACGACGCTGGCAGCGGCGATGGGCAGGCGAGGTGTGATCAGACACGTCGCGGCCAGCACGCCGAAGGTCTGGACCCATACCGAGATCACGTTGAGGACGTTGCGGATGTTCGGGATCCGACGGAGCTGTTCGCGCAGCGCCGGCACCGGCATCCCACTGGCCTGCAACCGATCCGTGGGCAGAACCTCGGGCAGATCAGCGGTGTCGGGCACCATCGATATGCGCGACGCCGGCTGTTCCATCGGCAGAGTGTGCCTCATCGCGGCGAGAATGGTCGTATGACTGCTGTGGAGACCCCGAACCGTCTGTACTTCCGCCAACTGCTCTCCGGTCGCGATATCGCTCGCACCGACCCGTTGGCCCAGCAGATGGTCAACTTCATCTACCTCGTGGGCGATCGCGAGACCGGCGAGGCGGTGGTGGTCGATCCGGCCTATGACGTCGCAGGCATCCTCGAGGTGCTCGCTGCCGATGGCATGCACCTCGTCGGCTCCATCGCCACCCACTACCACCCTGATCATGTGGGCGGGGAGATGATGGGCTACTCCATCCAGGGTGTGCAGGAACTGCTGGAACTGGCTCCCGTGCCGGTGCATGTGCAGACCGCCGAGGCCGAGTTCGTCAAGAAGGTCACCCATCTCACCGATGCCGAACTGGTGTGTCACAGCGGCAGCGATGTCGTGAAGGTCGGTGAGATCGGCATCGAACTCATCCACACACCGGGCCATACGCCGGGGAGCCAGTGCATCCTCGTGCACGACCATCTGTGCTCGGGCGACACCCTGTTCCTCGACGGCTGCGGCCGTACCGATCTGCCCGGTGGCGATCCCATGGAACTGCACGACAGCCTCACGAAGCGGCTCGCCCGCATCCCCGACAGCACCATCCTCTATCCGGGACACGACTACTCACCGTTCCGTGGCGGGTCGGCATCGATGGGCGACACCCGCCGTGACAACCCCGTGCTCGACACGAGGAACTGGCGATGACCGATCTCATCGGACTCTCCTCGAAGTTCCTCGACGGCGAGGGCACCCGGCTCGAACTCGGGCCCACCAATCGCATCAACCTCGAGCTGTCCGAACTGGCCGACGGTCTCGCCATGGTGGAGTCGTTCTCCCATGTCATCGCGTTCAGCACCGATGAGGGCACCGTCCTGTTCGACGGCACGCTCGAGGCCCTGGCGCCGGTGGCCTTCGCCCGCATCCGCGATTGGAACAGTTCGCCGTTCCACACGCTCGTCTACACCCATGGGCACATCGATCATGTCGGTGGCGGCAAGGTGCTGGTCAGCGAGGCCGCCGAGCGCAGGGAACAGGCGCCGGTCATCGTCGGGCATGAAGCCGTGCACGATCGGTTCGAGCGGTATCAGCTCACCAACGGCTACAACGCGTTCATCAACCACCGGCAGTTCAAGAAGTCCGGGGTGATGGGCACCGGGGCCGATGGTGGCCCCGCGTTCCCACGTCGCTTCGCCGAGCCCACGGTCACCTACCGGGATGCCCTCACCCTCGAGGTCGGCGGCACGGCTTTCGAGCTGCACCACACCCGTGGAGAGACCGACGATCACACCTGGGCCTGGGTGCCATCGCGCCGCGCAGCATGTCTCGGCGATCTGCTCATCTGGTCATTCCCCAACGCCGGCAACCCGCAGAAGGTGCAGCGCTATCCGCAGGACTGGGCGCGTGCGTTGCGTGACATCGCTGCCATGCAGCCCGAGCTGCTGCTGCCCGCCCACGGCCTGCCCATCGGTGGTGCCGAGCGCGTGCAGCGCGTGCTGGGCGAGACCGCCGAGGCCCTCGAGCATCTCGTGGATGCCACGCTCGCCATGATGAACGCCGGCGCCACCCTCGACACCATCATCCATACGGTGAAGGTCCCCGAGCATCTGCTCGACCGCCCGTATCTGCAGCCCGTGTACGACGAGCCCGAGTTCGTGGTGCGCAACATCTGGCGGTTCTACGGCGGTTGGTACGACGGCAACCCGGCCCGACTCAAGCCGGCAGCCGACGCCGAGGTGGCCATCGAGGTGGCTGCGCTCGCCGGCGGTGTCGAGGCACTCGTGGCCCGGGCGCAGGCTCTCGCCGATGGGGCGCCCCGCATCGATGGCCGCCCCGACGCCGATGCGCTGCGGCTGGCCTGCCAGCTCATCGAGTGGGCCGTGGCGGCCGCTCCAGACAGCAGTTCCGTGCTCGCCTCGGCCAGCGAGATCTATGCCCTGCGCCGTGATTCCGAACGCTCGCTGATGGCCAAGGGCATCTATGGTGAGGCCGCCGAACGCAGGTAGAAGCATTCACTTCGTCATCAAGGAGTCCAGGTGCGTCGTTCCCTTGTTGTTGTCACCGCGCTGTTCGCAGTGCTCACCCTCAGCGTCGGGCTCCTGTCCGGGTGCAGCAGTTCCTCGTCGAAGAACTCCGCATCGGCTGCGGTCGATTACTCGAAGCCCGGGCCGTATCCCGTGGGGACCACCTCGTTCATGATGGGCGACCGCATGGTCTACATGTTCTATCCGGCCGACAAGGACCGTCTCGGCGAGGGAACACCCGTCACCTCCTACAGCTCCGCTGATGCCTTCCCGCCGGCGCTACGGGCGGCGATCCCAGCCGCGCTGATCCAAGAAGTGCCGCTCGACGCCACCAAGGACGCGCCCATCGCCACCGACGGGCCCTTCCCGGTCGTGATCCACAGTCACGGGTTCGGCGGGTATCCGGAGTTCACCTCGCAGCATCTCGCCCATCTCGCCTCATGGGGCTTCGTCTCGGCGGCACCGGATCATCTCGAACGTGATCTCGCCGCCAACTCGCTCGGCAAGGTCGTGCGCGGCGAGACCGATGTGCAGGATCTGCGCAACACGCTCGCCCATCTGCAGGCCGACAACGCATCAGGTCCCTTCGCCGGTTCGATGAACTTCGACGAGCTCGCCGCCGAGGGCCATTCCGCCGGTGGTTCGGCCGCCGGGAAGTTCGCCTATGACCCCGAGGTGAAGACCTTCATCGGTCAGGCTCCGGGTGCGCCGCTCAAGATGAACTACGACGGCACGACCACGGCTGATCAGATCACCGCGGCGTACGCCGCGCAGACCCCGCCGGACAAGCCCTCGATGCTGCTGGCCGGCGAGGTGGACCAGACGATCCCGTTGGCGAGGGTCACCGAGGAATACAACTGGCTGGCGGCGCCGAAGCGGTTCCTGGTGCTCAAGGGCGCCGGCCACAACGCCTTCACCGACATCTGCAAGCCGATCCGCGAGGGTGGTGGCCTCATGCAGTACTCGGGCAAGCTGCCGGCCCCCGACAGCCTGCTGCGCCTCGGTGAGGACGGCTGCACCCCCGAGAACCTCGACCCCGACACCGGGTACGCCGTCATCAACCACATGACCGTGGCCCAGCTCCGCCACGTGTTCGGACTCGATACGTCGGATGCCTCGCTGTCCTCGAGCTATGTGGAGTCGCTGTTCCCCGACGCGATCGCCCGGTACGACATCCAGGGCTGAAACTCAGTCGGGCCAGTGATAGGCCTGCGGGCGGCGGTTCGCCAGACTGGGGAGCCGCCGCCGCACCATCCCGGTCGCATCGGGGTCGAGGTCGGCGATGACCACGACGTCGCCGTCGCCCGGGGCCTCGGCCAGCACCGTCCCCCAGGCGTCGA
>CANFHM010000020.1 GCA_947446975.1 Microthrixaceae bacterium | reverse complement strand
CAGATCCAACGGGCGTCCCAGGCCCCGGCGAACGGTTCAGGATGGTGCAGTCGCATCGTGCCCCCCGGCGTCGATGAATCGGTTGTGTCGGCCCGGGAGTGGGCCGTGGAGCGGCGCCGGGCGTGATGCCCGAGCGCGCAGCCCCAGTGCGTTCAGCCCAGTGCGGCGATGGCGTCGGCCACGGCCAGCACGCGGCGGGCGTTGTCGACGTGCAGGTTCTCGATCATGCGACCGTCCACGGTGACAACGCCCCGACCCTCGGCCTCGGCCTCCTCGAACGCCGCGATGACCCGACGGGAGTGATCGATCTCGGCCTCGGTGGGAGCGAACGCGTCGTTGCAGGGCTCGACCTGGCTGGGATGGATGAGGGTCTTGCCGTCGAAACCGAACTGGCGGGCCTGCAGGCATTCGGCGGCGAACCCGGCCTCGTCCTTGATGTCGTTGAACACGCCGTCGAGGATGACCTTGGAGCCGTGACGGGCGGCCATGAGGCAGGTCTGCAGACCGAACTGCAGCGGGGCCCGGCCCGGCACATGCTCGGCATGCAGTTCCTTGGCCAGATCGTTGGTGCCCATCACCAGCACGGTGAGACGCGGCGAGGCGGACACGATGTCGACAGCGTTGAAGATCGCCTCCGGGGTCTCGAGCATGGCCCACAGCATCGTGTGCTCGGGAGCGCCGGCGGCCTCGAGACCGGCCACCAGTTCACGCACCTCGGATGCGGAGTTCACCTTGGGCACCAGCACGGCGGCGGGGCCGGCGGCGGCCGCGGCAGCCATGTCGTCGGCATGCCACTGGGTGCCGATGCCGTTGATGCGGATGATCAGTTCCTTGGATCCGTACTCACCGGAACGCACCGCGGCGCACACGCGGTCGCGGGCCTCGGCCTTGGCGTCGGGGGCCACGGCGTCCTCGAGATCGAGGATGAGGGCATCAGCGCCGATGCCCTTGGCTTTCTCGAGCGCACGCTCGTTGGCACCGGGCATGTACAGCACGGAACGGCGGGGACGCAGGTCGTTGGTCATCGTGGGTCCTCTCAGAATCCGTAGGCGGCGGCGAGTTCGGGATCGTCGGCGGCCAGCGAGGTGGCCAGCTCGACCATGACCCGGCACTGCTTCACCGAGGCATCGTCCTCCATCTTGCCGTCGAGCATGATGGCGCCGGTGCCGTCGCCCATGGCCTCGATGACACGACGGGCATGGGCCACATCGGCGGGGTCGGGGCTGAACACGCGCTTGGCGATGGCGATCTGCACGGGATGCAGACTCCACGCACCCACGCAGCCGAGCAGGAAGGCGTTGCGGAACTGGTCCTCGCAGGCCACGACATCAGCGATATCGCCGAAGGGGCCGTAGTACGGGAGGATCCCGTTGGCCACACAGGCATCGACCATGCGGGCGATCGTGTAGTGCCACAGATCCTGCTGATAGATCGTGCGGGCACCCTCGATGTCGCCATCGATCGGATCCTGACGCACGAGGTAGCCGGGATGACCGCCACCCACGCGGGTGGTCTTCATGCGACGGTTGGCCGCCAGATCGGCCGGGCCGAGCGACAGGCCCTGCATGCGCGGACTGGCGGCGCAGATCTCCTCCACGTTGGCCACACCACGCGCTGTCTCGAGGATGGCGTGCACGAGGATGGGGCGTTCGAGCCCGGCCTTGGCCTCGAGCTGGGCCAGCAGGCGATCCACATAGTGGATGTCCTCGGGACCCTCCACCTTGGGGATCATGATGACATCGAGCTTGTCGCCGATCTCGGTGACGGCGGTGACGAGATCGTCGAGACCCCAGGGTGAATCCAGCGAGTTCACGCGGGTCCAGAACTGGGTGGTGCCGAAGTCGATGGTGCGGCCGACGTTGACGAGGCCGGCGCGTGCGGCCTCCTTGTCGGCGGCGGGCACGCCATCCTCGAGGTTGCCGAGCAGCACATCGACGGTGGGGACGATCGAGGGGAGCTTGCCGACCATCTTCTCGTTGGAGGGCGGGAAGAAATGGATCATCCGCGAGGCCCTGACGGGGATCTCACGGACGGGCTCGGGGGCGCCCACGGCGAGGGGTCGGAAGAAGTCCTTGGGATTGCGCATCCTGCGAACTTACCGCGCGGTAGCCACCGACGAGGAGGTGGACTCGCGCACCTCGAACCCGCTGCGCTGATGCAGTCGGAACTGCTCGACCAGACCCAGGATGCGCCGCACCGCCTCGGGGGCGCGCACCCCTCCGGCATGGATGTTGGAGATGAGATTGCGCTCGGCGTCGGTGTCGCCGGTCGTGGGTCGGTGGGCGAGATACGCCGAGAGGCTCTCGGCGGTGGCCAGCCCGGGCCGCTCCCCCACCAGCAGCACCACGACCCCGGCACCGGTGGTGTCACCCACATCGTTGAGCACGCCCACCCGGCAGTGCCGCACGAACACCGGTCGCCCGATGCTGAGACCCCGGGCGGCGGCGGCCCCGACGAGCAGCGGCAGCAGTTCGGGCACCTGGGCGCGCACCGCGGCCGACGAGAGACCGTCGCCGATCACCACCTGCAGATCGACATCATGCGGACACTCGGCGCTGATGCGCTCGATGGCCGCCGGATCGAGTCGGCGGCCGAGGTCGGGCCGGGCGAGATGATCGGCGAAGGTGGCCGCCCGGGTGCACACCTCGAAGAGCCCGAACCGGTCGACGAGCGGCGCCATCGCCGGATCATCGAGGGAGAGGTGCTCGTGCAGGGCATCGCGGGCCGCCGCATGATCGGCCCGCAGGGCCAGCAGTGTGGACGTGCGGTACGAACTACCGGCCCGCCCGAGCAGCACCCGTGCCGGGGTGAGCGCAGTCGCGGGCGACCCGGCCCGGTCGAGCTGGTCGGCCGGTTCGGGGAGCAGCGGCCCGGAGTTCGACGCTTCGGGCTTCACGGGCTCAGGGTTCATGGCAGCAGCTCGACCACGGCGGAGCGCAGGGCGTCGATGGAGCGCAGCGCGGCCGGTCCGGGCTCGCTGGGAGTGGCCAGACGCCCGTCCACATGGATGCCCACCTGCTCCAACCAGGCATCGAACTCGGGGGCCGGGCGCAGACCGAACAACTCCCGAGCGGCCAGCGCATCATGCGGACTGGTGGACTGGTAGTTGAGCATCACGTCATCGGAGCCGGGCACGCCCATCACGAAGTTGCAGCCGGCGGTGGCCAGCAGCATGAGGAGCTGATCGGTGGTGTCGGCATCGGCGTCGACATGATTCGTGTAACAGACGTCCACCCCCATGGGCAGTCCCAGGAGCTTTCCCATGAAGTGATCCTCGAGACCGGCCCGCATGATCTGACGGGCGTCGGCGAGGTACTCGGGGCCGATGAAGCCCACCACGGAGTTCACGAGGAACGGATCGAAGGCCCGGGCCACACCATGGGCGCGCGCCTCGCAGGTGAGCTGGTCGAGCCCGCCATGGGCCTCGGCCGACAGCGCACTGCCCTGACCGGTCTCGAAGTACATGACCTGCTCGCCGATGAACCCGCTGCGGCTGCGATGGTGATCGAGCACCGCCTCACGCCCCTCAGCCAGCGCCACGAGATCCACGCCGAAACTGCGGTTGGCGCCCTCGGTTCCCGCGATGCTCTGGAACAGCAGATCGATCGGGGCACCGGCGGCCATGGCGGCGAGCTGGGTGGTGAAATGGGCGAGAACACAGCTCTGGGTGGGGGCGCCGATCTGATCGATGATGCCGCCGATGGTGTGTTCGAGCGCGACGACCGAGGCCACCGAATCGTTCACCGGGTTGATCCCGATGACGGCGTCGCCGCAGCCCATCACGAGGCCGTCGATGATCGACAGGGCCACACCTGCGGGATCATCGGTGGGATGGTTGGGCTGGATGCGCACCCCGAGCACACCGGCCTCGCCCATGGTGTCCCGGCAACGGGTGACCACCCGCAGACGAGCAGCTGCGGCGATGAGATCGCGGGCCCCCATGAGCCTGGCCACCGCCGCCCCCATCTCCGGGGTGATGGCGCGATGCAGACCCTGCTCCCACAGTTCGACGAAACCGGGATCGAGCACGAGCTCGCGGAACTCACCGACCGTGAGCGAGGCGATGGTGGCGAACTGCGCCGAGTCATGGCCGGCATGGATCAGCGCCGACACGTCGTCGTCGAGGAAGGTGCACTCGGCGATCTCACGCAGGGACACATCGGCGAGCACGATCTTGGCCGCCACCCGCTCCCGCTCCGATCGCGCCGCCACACCGGCGAGCTGATCACCGGACTTCTCCTCGTTGGCCCGCCCGAACAGTTCGCGCAGATCCGCGAACACGAAGGTCTCACCGCGCAACGTGGCGCGATGGCTCATGGCGCCACCAGATCGGCGGGCACCACCTGCTCGGTGATGAGCGTGGCGAACCGTGCGGGATCACCGGCCACGAACTCACGACAGAGCGGCAGGCCCTCGACGTAGCAGGAGATGTAGGCCCGCCAGGTGGGCGAGGTGAGGAACTCGACGGCCTTGCCGGCCCGCTCCCGAGGCAGCAGCCCCCACCGCTCGACATAGTCCACGACCTCGTCGACGGGCCGATCATCGGCGTGCAGCAGCCAAGCGGCGTTGGCCCGCACGGCGTCGAGCGAGTGCGAGGCCAGCCGCACCGCCATCGCCACCTCGGGGTCGTAGCCGAGACCGAGCGGTCCGAGATGCTCGACCATGACCATTTCGGGGATCTCGCCGGCGATGACGGTGAGGGCGAGATCAGCGAGCCCCTCCGCCAGCAGGCACTGCGGGGTGCCCACGCAGAAGAGGGTCTCCTCGAGCCACTGGCGCTGACGCACCAGCCCGGCCTCCTTGCGGGAATGCTCGGTGTGATGCCCGGGATAGGCCTCATGGGCGACGAGATGCCCGATGCTCGGGGCCAGCACCGGCAGATCGGTGTTGATGGCCACCCGGCTGCGCAGCTCGCCGAGGTAGTAGTTGAACCCCGACCAGGGCTGGTTCGTGGCCAGTTCCCAGTCGATGTGTTCACCCTCGGGCAGTCCGAAGAGCACGTCGGTGCGCTCGCGGAAGTCCTCGGCGATGTCGCGCAGCACGCCGGGCAGTCGATCCACCGGGATGGCCTGGGCCTCGCGCCAGGCGATGATGCGTTCACGGATCGGACCATCGCCGGGGAGCACGGCGTCGAGGCGACGATGGGCGGCGTCGAAGAGCTCCTCATCACGGAAGGTGGGGCGCACGCCGTAGCACCACTCGACCTCGTCGGCGTACGCGATGGGCTCGCCGGCCAGCTTGCGGGCGCTGGTGTGGAGCCCCACCACCTGGGCGCGCAGCCAACGCCGACGACCGGGATCGAGGGCGGTGCCGCAGCTGTCGCCGGGAGCGTCGGCACGACCATCGGTGGGGCCATCGTCGATGCCGTTGTCGAGATCGGCGATGAGTCGGGCGGCATCGGCGGCGAGGTTCTCCGGTGCCATCACCGGTTCGGCGGCCACCCGCTCGGCGATCGCCGGCGGGCCGTAGTAGGCGTCGACGAACCCGTCGACATGACGACCGAGGCGGAGGCCGAGCTCGATGTACCGCTCGATGATCACAGGATGTTGCCCTTGAACAGTTCGGGGGCCACCGGGCAGTCGGTGCGGCGCAGGGCATCGGGCACCGATTGCGGGCCCATCGGGCCCACCACCTGATCGATGAGATCGAGCGGCACGGATTCGTCGTCGAGATCCCAGGGTTCATCGGAGAGCACGGCGGCTCGCATCGGCTGCCACATGCGTTCGGGCAGGAACCGACCGACACCGGCAACCAGCCAGGTGGGCACACCGGCATGGCGGGCCACGGCTGCGGCGCTGCGGGAACCGCTCACGGCGAGACATTCCGTGGGGGCGACGGCGCTGGCCTCGAGCAGCACCAGATCGGCGGCGGCGACCGCGGCCCCGAGACCGGCCAGCGGCACATCGAGGGCATCGACACCGGATTCCAGGAGTCGTCGGACGAGACCGGACCCCTCGCCGAGCGTGTCGATCACCAGCACCTCGACATCGCCACGACGCGGCAGGGCCTCGGCGATGAGTTCCGGCCAGCCGAGGGCCACGACGGTGGCGCCGTCGGGCAGGGCATGGCCGAGTTCCGCGCTCGTGGAGTCGGCGTCGAGCTCCACCAGCACCCGACGGATCTCGCTGTAGGGGTCGGCGGCGCACAGCACCCGGGCGCACAACCACACCAGCGGGGCCGAGCCGGGCTGGCGCGACACCAGACGACGACAGGCCGTGACGAGCCCGTGGGGATCGTCGGAGAACGAGGCGAGGGCCCGGGCGGCCTCGGCGACGATGACGTCGGCCGGATAGCCGGTGGCGCGGGCCACGAAGCGGAGACGTTCGATCGGGTGCATCACCGGCACCCTACCGATCGTGCGCCGATGCGGACCGACCGGACCGGATTCAGTTCCCCGGCTTGAAGATCATGAGGAACAGCATCACCACGAGGATGAGGTGACCGATGCCGGTGGCCATCATGACCCGACCACGAGCGGCGGCATCGCCGTCGCGGAAGGCCTTGATGGCGGGACGGGCGACGACGGCGAGCACGGCGATGAGGATGATCCACAGGATCGAGGCGGTGGACACCCACGGGGCGGCGAAGGTGAACTCCTTGTCGCTCATGCCGACGAGACCGAAGCCGAGGATGCCGGCGAGCGCCAGGCCGGGCAGCGAGAAGCGCAGGATGGAGACGTCGAGACCATCGGCCGCTGCCTTGTCGCCACCGGCGGTGAGACGCAGCAGCACCGGGGCCAGCCACAGCGGGGCGAAGGCCACGATGACGGCGAGGATGTGCAGCAGCAGCATGACCTTGTAGCCGGTGGAACCGGTGGAGGCGAGGACGAGCATGGTGGACTCCCTGAGGTGAGAACGGGCGCCGGGCCCATGTGTGCTTCCCCGAAGCTAGCCGCGCTACGTTCTCCCCCTGTGACTACAGACGTTGCGTCGAACCTCGAACTCACTCCGCTGTCGGGTCGCTCCCGCACCATCGCCGAGTGGACCACCAACTTCCATCTCGCCCTGGTGGTCCTCGACCCCTACACCCTCGAGAGTTCCTGGATCCTCGACACCGCCACCCGCATCCTCGAGCGCTACGCCGAGGCTGATGTGCGCATCGCCTTCCTCGTCACCGCCTCTGTCGATGAGGCCAAGCAGTTCCTGGGGCCGCTCGCCGAGCGATTCCTCGTGTTCGCCGATCCCGAGCGTTCCGCGGTGAAGGCCTTCGCCCTCGAGAGCCTCCCGGCGTTCGTGCACGTCAATCAGCACCATCAGGTCGAGGCCTCGGCCGAGGGCTGGAACCCCGAGCAGTGGCGTGCGGTGGCCGCCAACCTCTCCGATCGCATGGGCTGGACCATCCCGATCATCCCCGAGAACCGCGATCCCTCGCCGTTCGAGGGTTCGCCGGCCCTGGGCTGAGCGCCGGAGTCAGCTGCGCCAGATCTGGGCCAGCGACACGGTGGCCTCATCGAGACCGAGCCCGGTGGTTCCCGAGCCGCTCGACCACTTCGTGAGGTCGTGCACCGCGGTGCCCGTGGCGATCACCTGACGGGTCTGCACGATGAACACCATCGGCACATCCACGAACAGCTGCTCCTGGATGATCCGGTAGTCGTCGACCTGTCGGGTGACATCCCGGGTGGTGCGGGCATCGCCGAAGGCCTTGGTGACGATCGGGTTCACATAGCGGGTGATGTTGGGACCGACGACCGGCTGCTCGGCCGGTGAGCCGTCGAACAGCGGCGAGTACGCATCGGGGTGGGCGGCGGTGAACCCGAGGCCGAGCGCCGACTGGTACTGCCCCGAGGTGGTGGCCTCGACCATCATCGCCGGATCCACCGGGATGAGCGTGAGCTCGATGCCGGCCTCGGCGAGCTGCACCCGCAGCATCGTGGCCACCCGGGTGAGCGTGACATCGGGTGGCACCAGCATCTGGGCGGCCACCGGCTGACCGGTCTCGGCCACGTACTCGGCGACCTGCTTCTTCGCTCCCTCGAGATCACGGGCCGGCGCCGAATGATCGCTGAACCACGGTGAGGTGTCGCTGATGATGCCCCGGGAGATGATGCCCTGACCGTCGAAGGCCTGGGTGAGGATGGCTGTGCGGTCGGTGGCCATGGCCACGGCCCGGCGGGCGGTGATGCGATCGAAGGGCGGCCGTCCGGTGTTGAACGCCACTGACACCTTCGGCTTCTCGGCGTTGCGGTCCTCATGCAGCACGGTGCGACCGGAGGCCTTGGTGGCCTCCTCGAGGCGGGTGAGCTGACGGGGCTGATCCACCGCCACCATGTCGACGGTGCCGTCGAGCACGGCGTTGACCCGATCGTTGGCGTCGGGCATCGTCACGAGGCGCACCGAATCGAGATGGGGCAGCCCCTTCTTCCAGTAGGTCGGGTTGCGGTTGAGCCACAGCGACCCGTCGAAGGCGTGGCCGCCATAGACGAACGGACCGGTGCCCACCGGCGTGGCCGACTCACCGGTGAGCGCGGGCACCGAGGCGATGGCGCCGATCTTCGTGGTGAGCAGTTCCGGGAAGGTGGACCAGGGCTCGGCGGTGGCGACCACCACGGTGAGCTCGGAGGGAGCGGTGACGAAGATGACCGGCGCCAGCACCGTTGCGGCATCGGGCGAGAGTCGTTGCAGATTCAGGTTGGCGGCCACCACGGTGGCATCGAGCGGGGTGCCGTCGGAGAAGGTGATGTTCCGGCGCAGCTCGAGGGTCCAGGCGGTGAAGGTGCTGTTCGCCGAGATCCGGTCGAGCAGTTCGGGCACCGGCTGATCGTTCTCATCTCGCACCATGAGACGGTCGTAGATGCCCCGGGCGGCCTGCAGGTCCGAAGTGTTCCACGCCGGACCGGCCGGTGACCAGGAGCCGGGTTCCTGGGGCACGGCGATGCTGAGCGTGCCGCCCTCGACGACCCTGGCCGGGGTGGTCGGCGTGGGAGTGGTCGAGGAGGTGGTGGAGGCACTGCCCGATGATGAGGAGCAGGCACCGGCCCCGAGGAGCGAGATGACGACGGCCAGCAGCAACCCGAGGAGCGGGAGGCGACGGCGTGTTCGCTCGGAGCGGGGGAGGTTCGGCACGGATCACGACTGTACGCGGAACAGGTCCTCAGCAAAGATCACGGGGTGATCTCACCGTTGAAGGTTCGCATCGGCATCGGGCTCGGCACGCTCACCATGGCGGGCACCCCGGACCGCTTCAACCGATTCGTCGACCGGCTCGAGGAGCTCGGCTTCGACTCGCTGTGGATGTCAGAACGGATCGGCTCCCCCGCTCCCGATCCGCTCATGGCGCTGGCCGTGGCCGCCGGCCGCACCGAGAAGCTCAAGCTGGGCACCTCGGTGCTGGTGCTGCCGGGACGCAATCCGGTGCTGCTGGCCAAGGAACTGGCCACCCTCGATGTGCTGTCCAATGGTCGTCTGCTCCCCGCCGTGGGGCTGGGTGCGGCCGAGGCCGCCGAGCATCGGGCCTTCGGGGTGCAACGAAGCGAGCGGGGTCGTCGGCATGACGAGGCGCTGGCGCTCATGCGGGCCTGCTGGAGCGGGGAGCTCATCTCCCACGACGGCGAGTTCTACCCGGTGACCGATGTGCAGGTGCTGCCGAGGCCCGTGAAGGGTGACCTCGAGGTCTGGCTCGGCGGGATCGCCCCCAGCGAGCTGCGTCGGGTGGGACGGGTGGGCGACGGCTGGCTGCCCTCGTTCTGCTCCCCCGACGACATCGTGGCGTCCATGCCCGTGATCGAGGAGGCGGCGAGCACCGCCGGTCGCAGCATCGATCCGCAGCACATCGGTGCACTCATCCCCTACTGCGATGTCGAGCTGCCATCACGGATCATCGAGATGGTGCAGCACCGCCGCCCCGGACTCGACCCTCGCAGGGTGATCCCCACCCGTGCGCAGCTGCCCGGGCTCATCGCCGACTTCGTGTCGGTGGGGGCGTCGAAGTTCGTGGTGCTGCCGCTGGTGGGCGACGCCGACCCGGATACGGAACTCGGCGCACTGGCCGACGAACTCCTCCCGCTCGAGACCTGAGCGCAGGATCCGGTTCGTCACTACGGTGACCCCATGGCAGAGACCCCACGACGGAACAGACCCTTCATCGCAGTCGCACTGGCGTGCGTGGTCATCGCCTTCGCCGTCGTGGGCTGCAGCGGCGCCACCGAGCGCGGTGCCTCGAGCACCACCTCCATGGCTCCGACCACCACCGAGGCGCCATCCACCTCGACCACGCTGACGACCTCACCCCCTCCGAACACCTGGCCGACCGAGTACGCCAACGGGTACCTCACCGGCTGCCGGAAGAGCGCAGCAGCGTCGGGTATGGGCAGCCCGCTGTCGATCGACCTGTTCTGCACCTGCACCCTCGAGCAGCTCCAGCGATCACTCACCGCGGAGGAGTTCATGGGAGCCGAGGCGAAGATGCTGCGGGGTGAGGCCACCGGGATCGACATGCAGAAGATCGCCGCCGGTTGTCGCCTCGGCGGAGCCTGAGCGCTCCGAGATTGAACGGCCGTCAGCGGCGGCGTCAGCCGGTGTAGGCGGGGATGACCACGTCGGGGTCGATGGGCGGCATGGGCGGCACGGGCGGCACGGGATCGACACCGCCCTCGGGAGTGGCGGTCGTGGCACCGAGCGCACTCGACTCACCGTTGCCGCACACCTCGACGACGGCGAGGTCGTAGGTCTGCCCATTGGTCAGCCCGGGGATGGTGGCGATCCGGGCGGAGAGATGCCCGAGGAGCAGTTCCCATGACCCGCCACCAGCAGGTCGGGAGACGACCTCGTAGTAGGAGGTGCCGCTGCGACCACCGCAGTCACCGGCGGTCCAGGACAGCAGGACCGAACCATCGCCGGGGGTGGCGGTGGCCACCGGGGCGGTGATCGGCCCCATCGGCGTGGCGGTGACGATGTTGCTGGGCGGGCCGTCGGTGCCGCCACTGACCCCGACCACCTCGAACTCGTAGGTGGTTCCGTTGGTGAGTCCGGTGACCTGACCGGTGAGGGTGTCGGGCCCACTGATGTCGACACGACTCCAGGTGCCGGTGCCGACGGGGCGGTGGAGCAGGCCGTAGCCGGACAGGCCGGGGGCCGGTGGATCGACCGGACGGTTCCACGACAGCGAGGCTGCACCGTCGCCGGAGGAGTCCACCGTCAGATGTGGTGTGAGACTCTGCTGCACGGCACCGATGGTGCGCCGGCCACTGCCATCCACCCGCGGATGTCCGAAGACGTCGGTGGTGATCGGCGAGCCGTCGATTGGGCTCTTCAGTTCGTTGGCCCCGCCGGTTCCTGCGTCGGCGATGACGTCGAGCAGCACACCGGGCGTGCCGGCTGTGCCGAGCAGGGGCGTGACCGACGGGGCGTACCGGGCGAGGAACCCCGGGGTGGGAAGGCCGGGCGCAGAGGTGAGCAGCGCCGGCTGGCCGGTGACCGTGCGCAGCGCGGCGGCGTCCTGTCCGTCGACGGGTTGGATCCAGGTGGCGGTGTCGGCGGTGACCCGACCCAGCACATCGGTGGTCTGGATGACCTTCGAATCAGCAGGGACCGTGGACTGTTCACCGATGGCGCTCTGACGCAGATTGATGGTGCCACCGACGGGGGTGAACGGCACCGCCGTGTACCCCCTGCTACGACAGGCGGCGGTCGAGCACTTCCCGTAGGGCACCGAGATCGTGGAGGCCACGATGTTGGTGACCGAATCGGACCCCGTACTGAGGATCCGCTCGAAGGTCGTGGGGCTCCCGGAGGCGTACATCGTGGAGTTCACGAACTCGATCGTGCCTCTCATGTTGTTCAAACCGCCCGAGGCGGCCAGCTGGCTCGAGACGATCCTGACATCGCCGATGGAGGAGACCGCGTAGGCATAGGCGTTCAGCAGGAGCCTGGAGCGCACGATGTTGGCACGCCCCTGCACCTCGATGATCCCGGCGGCGAAGAGGACATCCTCCTTCTGCCAGTTGAAGGAGGAGTTGATCTCGCTGTCGACGAGATCGAGCGAGCCGTCGTGCACGCTGATGAGACCGTCGCCCCCGCAGTCGACGGCCCGGGTGATGTTGGTCATCTTCGAACCGGTGATGCGCAGACTGGCGTTCTTGCGCACGCTGGCGATGCTGTTGAGCTGGTCCATGTTCAGGTCATGGACCTCGACGTCGATGCCCGCGTTGTCCACTCCTCCGGCGCTGCCCACCAGCACGAACCCGGGTGTGCTGGCCACCATCACCGTGCCGTAATCCGTGGTGGGACACTGCCCCATCGCCTTGACGCCGCTCGGGTTCAGCCAGAACTGCTGACCCTGGATCCGGGCTCCGTTGCCCTCGAAGGTGACCGACTCGGTGACCCTCGCCATGAAGTAGTTCCATTTCGCGTACCCCGGCTGGGTGGTGTTGTCCGGGCAGCTGCCACCGTCGACCACGAGACCGGGGGTGAACGAGATGACATCGGCGCCCGGATGGGCGTTGGCGTCGGTGACGGCCTGGGTGATCGAACCGGGACCGAGGCACTGCTTCGAGGTGACGGAGAAGGTGGTACCTGCTGCCGAGACCGGCGAGGTGGCGAGCAGGAGCCCGGCGAGCAGCAGGGTCACGCTGAGGATGCCGACCACGGCCGGATGACGGCGAAGAGTGCCGCCGGACGCGACGGGACGGGCGTGACGGGCGCGGGAGATGGTTCGTGTCGAGCGCATAGGACCCTCAGCCTCCCATGGTCGACCCTCCGATGGTCGGAGTGTGGGGTCAGGATCCATCGGTGCCCGGAGTGGGACTCGAACCCACATGCCCCGAGGGGCTGGGGGGTTTAAGCCCCCTGCGTCTGCCAGTTCCGCCATCCGGGCGGGAACGGCCCGACGGTAGCGCTCAGGCGACGCGGCGATCAGCGGGGAGCAGCTCGAGCTGGGCCTCGGCGGCGACGGCCTCCCACAGCAGGGTGCGCAACCGGGAAGCATCGATGCTCTCGAGCAGATTGGCCACGACCACGCCATCGATCATGTCGGCGAGGACGGCCACCCAGGTGCGGTCGCGCAGCCGGACCGACACGACCACCCCGGTGGGCAGGCGGCGGATGGATCGGTCGAGGCCGACGGTGCGCGGAGGACTGCGGAAGCTGGGGGCCACCAACCCCTCACGGCGCGCGACCTGCCCCAGGGTGCGGGCGGCGGCGGCGAACCTGAGTGACGTTGCTTCCATGGCCATGAGTATCCCGACCCCCTGTGACAGCGCCCGCCGGTGTCGCCGTCGATCCGTAGGATCACCGGCGTGACCGCCCCGGAGACCACGCCCATCATCGCTGCGTCGCTCAACCCCGCGCAGCAGCAGGTGCTCGATCTCCTCGGGGCCCCGCCCGAGGCGCGCCCCACCTTCAGCCCCACGCTGCGCGACACCCTCCTCGCCGACATCGACGACGGCCTGCGCGAACTCCTCGATGAGCTCGATCCCGCCGACCCCCTGTTCGCGTCGAAGCATGCCCTGTCCACCGTGCACAGCTGCGAGGCCCGCCATGTCGCCGAGCGCGACATCCCGTTCGAATGGAGCGTGCCGCTGGCCCGGGGCACCGTGGCCCACAAGGCCATCGAACTGTCCATCCACTGGCGCGGTCGTCCCGATCCCCTGCAGCTGGTGGATGAATCCCTCGCCCGGCTCGCCGAGGGGACCGATGGTCTCGGCGACTGGCTGGCCGGCTGTTCGGAGGTCGATCGGGCCGAGGTGCGGGCACTGGCCAATGAGCGGGTGGCCACCTTCCTCGAGTGCTTCCCACCCATCAGGGCGGCCTGGATCCCCGTCACCGAGGGTCGGCTCCGGGCCGAGGTCCTCGGCGGGCGGGTGGTGTTCTCCGGCCGCACCGATCTCGCACTCGGCCGGCCCGAGGGCAGCACGGCGCGCAAGGTGGTCATCGATCTCAAGACCGGCGGCTTCTCCGCCGCCCATCTCGACGATCTCCGCTTCTACGCCCTCATCGAGACCCTCCGGCTCGGCACCCCGCCGCGTCTGCTGGCCTCGTACTACCTCGACGCCGGGCGGGCCCAGCCCGAGGCGGTCACCGAGGGGCTCCTGCGCGCCGCCGCCGCCCGGGCCGTCGACGGCGTCCGGGCCCTGCATGAGCTGAGCGTCGGCACGCGGGCCCCGGTCGCCCGGGCGGGCGTGTCGTGTCGTTGGTGCCCGGCGCTCGCCTCCTGCCAGGTGGGGCAGGTGCACCTCGGTCGCTCCGAGGACACCAGCCCGTTCGACGCCGACTGATCAGATCGGATCGATGGCCGATTCGATCGACTCCGCCTCGGCGATGGCGAGGTCGGCATCCTCGCTGCTGAGCGAGTCCTGGGTGAGATCGTCCATATGGCCGAAGGCATCGAAGCCGAAGCGGAACACGGCGAACACGCACAGGAACAGGAACCCGGCACCGGCCACCGTCCATTGCACGCCGATGAGATCCACCAGCCACCCCTGGATGAGCGACCCGATCGGGATGGCAACCGTGAGCACCATCACGTAGAGCGCCAGCACCCGACCGCGCATCGTCTCGGCCACCTGCATCTGCACCGTGGTGTTGAGCGTGGAACTGATGCCGAGGTACCCGGCCCCGGCGAACAGCAGGGCGATCGCCCCGACGATGGCCACGGGGGCGGCCGCCAACGAGATGAGCGCGATGCCGTACCCGACCATGGCGATGGTGAGCATGGTGCTGCGCGAGGTGCGGTTGCCGCGTCCGGCCACGAACGGGGCGGCCACGATGGCACCGGCCCCGAGGCAGCCGGCCAGCAGCCCGTAGGCGCCGTCACCGATGCCGTAGACCCGATCGGCGAACACGACGAGGAGGTTGAACAGCGGGCCGCCGAAGAAGCCGAGGGCGAACACCACCATGAGACACACCATGATCCCGGTCTGCGTGCGCACGTAGCGAACCGCGGTGAGCATCTCGGCGATCGGGCGGGAGCGACCGACCCGGGGCGGACGCTCCACCCGGGCCACATGCACGAACAGCAGGGCCACCACCATCGCCACGAAGGTCATGGCGTTGATGAAGAACGACCAGCCGGCACCGAGGGTGGCCAGCACGATGCCACCGATGGCGGGACCGAACGCCCGGGCGGCGTTGAACTGGGCGGAGTTCAGCGTGACGGCGTTGAGCAGATGCTCACGGGGCACCAGTTCGGTGACGAACGCCTGCCATGACGCCACCGAGAACCCGGCGGCGGTGCTGTTGAGGGCGAGCAGCACGATGATCGGCATGATCCGCCGCTCCCCGCTCACGTAGTCGATGCACAGCGCGAGGGTGAGGATCGTCTGCGCCACACCGCACACCATCAGCACCGAACGGCGGTTGAACCGATCGGCGATCGAGCCGGCGAGCGGCCCGGTGATCACCATCGGGACATAGGAGAGGAATCCGGTGACGCCGAGCCACGCCCCGCTGCCGGTGAGGCGGAACACCACGAACGGCACCGCCACGTTCTGCAGCCAGGTGCCGCTGCTCGACAGCAGGGATGCGAACCACATGAGCGTGAAGTTCCGATAGCGGAACGCCACGAAGGTCCCCTGCCGGGCCGGTCGATCGGCGGCCGCTGCGCCCGAGGGGGTCGGGGTCATCCGGGCAGCACCCAGTCGGCCACGAGCTGCTCGCCGCGCTCGAGCCAGTCCTCGGCGGTGAGACCGAAGCGCACGTGGTCCTCCCAGACGCCGTTGATCTCGAGGAACCAGCGGGCCACGCCCTCCTCGCGGATGGCGAGCTTCTCGACCACACGTCGACTCGCCGAGTTGCGCGGGATGATGGCGATCTCGATCCGATGCAGCAGCAGGTCCTCGAAGGCGTGCCGGGCCAGCACCACGAGCGCCTCGGGCATATAGGAGTTCCCGGCCTGCGCCTCGTCGATCCAGTAGCCCACCGAGGCGCTCTGGAACGGACCACGCAGCACCGAGGAGAGATTGATCTCACCGCTGAAGGACCCGTCCACGAAGATGCCGAACCCGTGGCCGATGCCCAGCTGACGCTCGCGCTGACGGGCGCTGCAGCGCACCCCGAAGGCGTCACGGTCCTCGATCACGTCAGGGGTGCCCGGTTGGCGGGTCGGCTCCCATTTCGTGAGCCAGGCGTCGTTGCGACGACGCACCTCGCGCCAGGCGGGGAAATCAGTGACGACGAGCGGACGCAGCACGAGTCGGCGTCCGAGCAGAAGGGTCACAGCTGAGGATCCTACCGACCCTCCACCGGGGGTTCCGACGCGGGTCGGTGCGTCGTCCGGGTTCAGTCCGACTGGGCGAGGGACATCGCCAGGCCGTCGAGGATGTCGGCCTCCGACACCAGACAGGAGGCGAAACCGAAGCGCCGCATGATCGAGACCAGCACGCACATGCCGCCGACGATGACATCGGCCCGCTGCTCCTCGAGACCGGGATTCTCCTTGCGCTCCTCCACCGATTCGGTGGCGAGCGTTCGGAAGACGTCCTCGATCGCCTCGCGGGAGAGTTCGAAGTGATGGATGCGGTCACGGTCGTACTCGGCCAGGCCCAGCTCGACGGATGCCGCGGTGCTGACGGTGCCGGCCAGTCCGACGAAGGTGGCGGCCTCGGGGGCCTGCGGGATCTCGCGCAGCACATCGTCGAGATGCAGGCCGATGACCGACAGCGCCTGACTCAGTTCCAGCGGATCGGGAGGATCGCTGTGCAACCACGCCTCGGTCATGCGCACGCAGCCCATGTCGGTGCTGACCGAGAACTCGGCCCCGGTGGTGCCCCATACGAACTCGGTGGAGCCGCCACCGATGTCGCAGATGAGGAACGGCCCGCGGGCCGGGTCGAGATCAGCGGTGGCCCCGAGGAACGAGAGGCGTCCCTCCTCCTCACCGGAGAGCAGTTCGGGTCGCACCCCGAGCACCGCCTCGGCGGCGTCGAAGAACTCATCGCGGTTGGCGGCGTCGCGGGCGGCCGAGGTGGCGGTCATGCGCACCCTGCCGACCCCGTGGCGATCGATGACCTCGCGGTACTCGCGCAGCACGGTGATCGTGCGCTCGATGGCCGCGTCGGACAGACACCCGGTGGCGTCGACCCCTTCACCGAGGCGGGTGATGCGCATGAGCCGTTCGAGCGTGACGCGACCGTCCTCGCTCACGAGAAGACGCACGGAGTTGGTGCCGCAGTCGATGGCGGCGACGGGTGGGTTCATGGCTGGATCCTCACTGGAGCATCGGACGGCATCAGGCCGCGTTCACGCAGTTGCACATCGACCCATTCCCCGACCGGGTCGGCGCCACCGGCCAGCCAGTGGGCGTAGTGAGCATGGAGGCACTTGACACCCTCGCGGGTGCCGCCCACACCACCGGTGGGTCGGGGTCCGACATGGTCGTCGGCGAGGGCGGCGTCACGAACCGCGGCGTAGTGGTCGTGGGCGATGCGCACCGCATCGAGACCCACCGCTGCCTCCGCCTCGCGCACCCCGCCCTGGGATTCGAGGGTGCCGATCGCCGAGCGGATCGCCGGATCGCACAACCAGAACAGGGTGGGCATCGGGGTGCCATCGGGCAGGAGCGGTGCGTTGCGCAGCACGGCGGGATCACCGGAGGTGGACCACACGACGACGGCGAACTCCCCCATGGGCTCGCGCCCGAGCAGTTCGGCGACACGGGCCCGGACCTCCACCGACGGCTGCTGTGCCGACGGCTCCTTTGCGGACGGCCCGTGTGCGGACGGCGCCGACGACGGGGCCGAGGACTGGTTCAACGACGGCGACGCAGCAGGCGCCACACGATGAGCGCAGCGACCGCCACGCCGAGCACGGGAACGGCCCGCTTCAGCACGGGCGTGCCCGCGGATCCGAGGAGGTCGATGGCCTCGGGTTCGGGCTGGTCGATGCGCCGCACCACCGGTGAGGCCTTGACCTCGGAGATGGCGGCGCCGGCGGCGGCCACGGCGTCGGACGCGGTGTCCTTGATGGCCTCGACGGCGTCCTCGACGACCATGGCGGCCTCGGCCAGCACATCGGCACCGCGCTGGGCGGCGGCGTCGACGACATCATTGGCGATGGACACCACGTCATCGATGAGCACGGTCTGCTCGAGGTTGTCGACGAACTGCGTGAGGATCTTGGCGCTCACATCGGCGAGCACCCCACGACCGAACTGGGCGACCTTGCCGGTGACGGTGAGATCGGTGGTGACGGTGACATGGGTGCCCGAACCCGAGGAGCTGAGCTGGGCGGTGATGATGGCGCTGGCGTTGCCGGCGCCGCGGGTGTCGCGACCGGCGGCGTCGAGCACGAGGCGGTGGGTGGCGGCGTCCATCTCGAGGAACGTGGCCCGGCCCTTGTACTGGGCGGTGATGGGCCCGACCTTGACCTTCACGATGCCGCGGTACTCCTCACCCTCGATCTCCTGGAGCTGGGCCCCGGGGAGGCAGGGGGCGATGCGCTCGACATCGGTGAGCACCGCCCATGCGGTGTCGATCGGGACGCTCACGTCGAATTCGTTGATCAGTTCCATCGGTCGAGATCCTCCTGGGTGTCGATGTCGACCATCGTGCCGGGGCAGGGTATCTCCCCGGCGAGCTCGGGCCGCTCCCTCACGAGCGCCCGGGCCCCGAGATCACCCGTCGTGGGCAGGTGTTCCCACACCGCAGAAGCGAGGCGCACGGGATTGCCCCGCTGCCCGTCATAGGTGGCGATGAGGATCGGTGCGGGAGACGACGAGAGGGCCACGAGTCGCCAGGCCCCGGCCACCACCATCGGCTGATCGCCGAGTCCCACGACCACGGCATCGACACCGAGCTGCGCCGCCCAGCGCACGCCGACCTGCACCGAGGAGGCCTGACCATCGGCCCAGTGGGGGTTCTCGAGGACCGTGACACCGTCGGGCAGCACCGCTGTGAGATCGATGGCCCCGGTGACCACGGCGACCGCCTCGAACGCGTCCGCGGCGAGGGCGGCGTCGACCGCGATGCGCACCATCGGCTCGCCCCGGAACAGCGCGAGCTGCTTGGGCGCCACCCCGAAACGTGAGGATCCGCCGGCAGCGAGGATCACCGCTGCACATCGGGGTCCGGTGCTGTCCATCTCTCCAGTCAACCATCCGCTCCACCGCCGATCCCAGAGACCCCGTGCGGTACGCTGTCGGCCGTCTGAGCATGTGGCGCCAGCACGGCAGGAATCGAGGGGACCATGAAGATCACCATGACCGTCAACGGTGTCGAACGCACCGATGAGGTCGAGCCGCGGACCCTGCTGGCCCACCACCTGCGCGAGGCCCTCGGCCTCACCGGCACCAACATCGGCTGTGACACCTCCTCATGCGGTGCCTGCACCATCCATGTCGACGGTCAGTCGGTGAAGTCCTGCACCATGCTCGCCGTGCAGGCCGACGGGTGTGCGGTCACCACCATCGAAGGACTCGCCGACGGCGACACCCTGCACCCCATGCAGCGCTGCTTCCAGCAGAACCATGGCCTGCAGTGCGGTTACTGCACCCCTGGCATGGTGATGGCGGCGGTCTCGCTGCTGGATGAGAACCCGAACCCCACCGAACGTGAGGTCCGCCTCGGGCTCGAGGGCAACCTCTGCCGCTGCACCGGATACCACAACATCGTGCAGTCGGTGCTGGCCTGCGCCGCCGAGACCTCCGGAGCGGCATCATGATCCCCGCAGCGTTCGACTACGTGCGGGCCGAGTCCGCCGATCACGCCATCGCCCTGCTGGCCGAGCACGGCGACGAGGCCAAGCTCCTCGCCGGCGGCCATTCCCTGCTCCCGCTCATGAAGCTGCGGCTGGCCTCACCCACGGTGCTGGTCGACGTCGGCCGCCTCGACGATCTCCGCTTCATCCGCGATGCCGGAGATCACATCGCCATCGGTGCGCTCACCCGCCATCGCGATCTCGAGACCAGCGAACTGCTCAGCAGCGCCGCTCCCCTGCTCCATCACGCCGCCGGCCATGTGGGCGATCCCCAGGTCCGCCATCGCGGCACGATTGGCGGCTCGCTGGCCCACGCCGATCCCGCCTCCGATCTCCCGGCCGTGGTGCTCGCCCTCGGCGGCACACTCGTCGTGCAGGGCCCCGGCGGTCAGCGCGAGATCCCCATCGGCGAGTTCTACACCGGGTTCCTCGAGGCCGATCTCCAGCCCGACGAACTGCTCACCGAGATCCGCATCCCCAAGCTCGACACGCTCGGCTGGTCGTTCCAGAAGTTCAACCGTCGGGCCCAGGACTGGGCCATCGTCGGTGTGGCCGCCGTGCGGGCCGAGGGTCACCACGGCGTCGGGCTCGTCAACATGGGCTCCACCCCGCTGCACGCCGGCGGTGTGGTCGAGGCGCTGCATGCCGGTGCCACCGCAGCCCAGGCCGCCGAGCGGGCCAACGAGGGCACCGAACCCCAGACCGACAACAACGCCACCGTCGAGTACCGCGAGCATCTCGCCCGGGTACTGGTGCGTCGGGCACTCGAGGAATCCGGCCTCAGCTGACCTGCTGCTCGGCGTTCAGTGGATCGGGCCGTCGGTCCCTGACAACGACGCCGCTGGTCGCCCCGTGCGAGCGGCGATGATCTCGGCACAGATCGAGATGGCGGTCTCCTCCGGGGTGCGGCCCCCCAGGTCCAACCCGATGGGCGCATGGAGGCGCTCCGCCACCGCCGTCATGTCGGCGCCGGCCTCGGCCAACCGCTGGAGTCGCTCGGCATTGGTGCGCCGACTCCCCATCGCACCGAGATAGCCCACGTCGGTGGCGAGCGCGGCGATGATCGCCGGGATGTCGAACTTGTGGTCATGGGTGAGCACGCAGATGGCATCGCGCTGACCGAGTCGGGGGCCGACCCGCTCGAGGAGTCGATGGGGCCAGTCCACCTCGACCTCATCGGCGAGCGGGAAGCGCCGATGCGTGGCGAACACCTCACGGGCATCGCAGACGGTGACCCGGTACCCGAGCACCTTGGCCACCCGGACGAGGGCACCAGTGAAGTCCACGGCGCCGAAGATGAGCATGTTGGGCGGCGGGGCGAAGCTCTCCACGAAGATCGACACGGCCTCCTCGCGGGCCTCGCCGTGGGGTCCGTAATGGCGAACACCGGTGCGACCACCGGCGAGCTCCCCGATGGTGTCGCGGATGACCACCCGATCGAGATCGACATCGCCGAGGGTCCCGAGCGGTTCGAACCCCTCGCCGACGAGGATCTTGGCGCCGATGACCGGACCCCCGGCCACCGAGGCCACGACGGTGGCGATGGCCACCGGGCGCTGGTCGAGCACGGCCGTGCGCCACTGTTCGAAGAGCCCGGCGTCGTCGTCCGACCCGGCGAGGGTCTCGAGGAACAGATGCACCGTGCCGCCGCAGGTGAGGCCCACGGCGAACGCCTCATCATCGCTGTAGCCGAAGGTGACCAGCCGCTGCTCCCCCGAGGCCAGCAGTTCCAGCGCCTCGGCCACGACCGCACCCTCGACGCAGCCCCCCGAGACGGAACCGGCGACCTCGCCATCCTCCGAAACTGCCATCGATGCCCCGGGCAGACGGGGACCGGACCCCTCGATATCGACCACGCGGGCCACCACGACGCGCCGGCCGGCCGAGCGCCAGCGATCGAGGTCGTTCAGGATCTCCTTCATCGGCTCAGCTCCCCTGCGACCAGGACTGCCAGTGCGTCGAGCGAATCAAGGCTGTGCCCCTCGATGAAGTCATCGACGAAGGGTAACGCCGCCGCCATGCCCCGGGTGATCGGCTCGTAACCCTCCGAGGCCTTGAGCGGGTTCACCCACACGATGCGATGGGCGACGAGGCGGAGGCGGCGCATCTCGTCGGCCAGTTCGGCCGGATCACCGCGGTCCCAGCCATCGGAGAGGATCACGATGATCGATCCGCGAGCCATGCCGCGCACACCCCAGCCATCGTTGAACCGGCGCAGTCCGAGGCCCAGTTTCGTGCCCCCGGACCAGTCGGGAACCGCCGAGGCGGCCCGCTCGAGTGCCCGATCGGCGTCGTGGATCATCAGCTCGCGTGTGATGCGCGTGAGTCTCGTGCCGATGGTGAAGGCCTCCACCGGCGATCCCGAGGTCACCGCCACATGTGCGAACTGCAGCAGCACCCGGCTGTAGCACTCCATCGATCCGCTGATGTCGGCGAGCAGCACCACCCGACGCGGCCGGCGGGTGGGCACGGTGGTGTGCACCCGGAGCGGCTCAGCACCGGTTCGCATCGAGGCACGGACGGTTCGGCGTAGATCGGGCCGGCGCCCGTGCCGGGAGGGTCGACGACGTCGTGACCTCCGCATGGCACCGTCGAGACGCAGGTCGGTGAGCAGTTCGGCGATCCGGGCCAGCTCGGCGGCGTCGAGGGTGGCGAAATCGCGCGAGCGCAGCGACTCGGTGGCCGAGAACCGCAGCGAACGGTTCGGCCCATCGAACGAGTCATCATCCTGATCGTCATCGGGACCGTCCGACTGCTCCGGCCGGGGGTCAGCGTCCTCGGCGTCGTCCTCGGCGCCGGCATCCACATCGAGCGGTCGCTGCAGCACCCGCACGAACGAGGCAACGTCCACCGCCTCGTCGAGCCACCAGGATCGGAACACACCATCGAACAGTTCGATCTCGGCTGGGCTGTGGGTGAGCGTGGACCGCCCCGCCCAGTAGATCGAGTCCACACCCTCGTCGAGCTGACCGAGCGCCTCGACGAAGAGCACGGCCGTGCCCACCGGCACCGGGAGACCGGCCGCCCGGAGTGCGTCGAGGAGCCCGGGGATCGAGGGCCCCGCCGCCGGTTCAGCGAGCACGGGCCTCGGCGATGAGTTCGGCGAGACCAGCCGCACGCACCCGTTCAGCATCCTCGCGGTACTTGACCACCGCACCCAGACTGGATGACACCGCATCGAGCTCGAGCTCCATCTGATCGAGCACGTCCATGGCCCGCAGCCAGTCGATGGTCTCGGCCACACCCGGCGGTTTGTGCAGACCGAGGGTGCGCAACGATGCGGTCAGCGCCGCCACCTGACGGGCCAGCACCTCGGGGGCATCGGGGACCCGGGAACGCACGATGGCGACCTCCCGATCCAGATCGGGATGCTCGACCCAGTGGTACAGGCAACGACGCTTGAGGGCATCGTGGAGATCACGGGTGCGGTTCGAGGTGATGATCACCACGGGAGGCACCTCGGCGGTGAAGGTGCCGAGCTCCGGGACGGTGACCGAGGATTCGGCGAGCACCTCGAGCAGGAACGCCTCGAACTCGTCATCGGCGCGGTCGAGCTCGTCGATGAGCAGCACCGGCGGCACCGGACCCTGATGGGAGATCGCCTGCAGCAGGGGTCGGCGGATGAGGAACCGCTCGCTGTGGAGCTCGCCCTCGAGCGATTCGACGCTTCCGATGGCTCCGGCCGCCTCAGCCGTGCGCAGATGCAGCAGCTGGCGGGCGTGATCCCATTCGTAGAGCGCCTGGGATGCATCCAGCCCCTCGTAGCACTGGAGCCGGATGAGCTCGCCACCCGTCCATGCGCTGATGGCACGCGCCAGCTCGGTCTTGCCCGTGCCCGGTTCACCCTCGAGCAGCAGCGGACGACGCATCCTCAGCGCCAGCAGCACGGCGGTGGCCAGGCCATCATCGGGGAGGTATCCCTGCGCCCCGAGGCCGGCGAGCACGTCGGAGGTCGTGAGCTGCGGGGAGGCAGCGAGATCGGTCACGCCGGCGAGGCTACCGGTCGATCAGGGGATGGACCCAGTGACCACCGAGGTGGTGGTGACCACCGGACGGGCCGGGGTCGGGGGCGAGGCGTCGCCACGCAGGAACAGCCAGTAGAACCCCAGTGCACCGATGAGAGTCACGCCGATGACGGCGACGAGGGTCCAGCGGGCCGAGCTCTGCCAGCGGGTGGGTGCGGCACTCTGCTTGACCACCCTGCGCCGCTCGGCATCGATCGGCGTCGTGGGGGGTCGATCGTCCACGGGCTCAGTTCCCGGAGATGGCCTGCCACACCCGCAGCGCGGACAGTGGCATGTCGAGGTGGGTGACACCGAACGGGGTGAGGGCATCGAGCACCGCGCTCTGCACCGCCGGCGTGGCACCGATGGCGCCCGACTCCCCGATGCCCTTGGCGCCGAGCGGATTCACCGGCGTGGGGGTCTCCATGGGGACGAGTTCGAAGCTCGGAAGCTCGGCCGCCGAGATGAACGCATAGTCGGCGAGGTTGGCGGTGGTGGGGTTGCCATCGGGGTCGTAGCTCATCTCCTCGAACAACGCCTGGGCCACGCCCTGGGCGATGCCGCCGTGGCGCTGTCCCTCGACGATGAGCGGGTTGAGGATGCGTCCGGCGTCGTCACAGGTGATGATGCGACGCAGTTCGGTGCGACCCGTCTCGGTGTCGACCTCGACGACGGCGACATGGGCGCCGAACGGGAAGGTGGCGTTGTCGGCGGTGAAGGTGAGAGCCACCTCGATGGGGGTGCCCGATGCGCCACCGCCGAGGACATCGGTGATGTCGCCGGCGGCGCCGATCTCGGCCCAGGTCCTGGCGATGCTCGGGGACCCGTTCACATGGAAGACACCTGCGTCGGTGTCGAGCACCACGTCGTCGACCGAGGCCTCGAGCAGATCGGCGGCGACATGACGGGCCTTCTCGACGACCTGTTCGGTGGCGGTCCAGACCGCCGAACCACCGAGCTGCAGCGACCGGGAACCCATCGTGCCGTGTCCCTCGGTGACGAGGTCGGTGTCACTGGCCACGATGGTGATCTGCTGCATCGGGATGCCGGTGAGCTCGTGGGCGAGCATGGCCCAGGAGGTGTCGTGGCCCTGCCCGTGACCGGAGGAGCCGGTGTACACCGTGACGCCGCCGTCGTGACGCAGCACCACCTTGGCGAACTCCCCCTGGTTGCCCGCGGGACCAGCGGTGATCTCGACGTACACGCACACACCGATTCCGAGCTGCACGGGATCGCCGGCGGCGCGCCGGGCGGCCTGCTCGGCGCGCAGCGCGTCGTAGTCGGCGGCAGCCAGCACGCGGTCGAGGGCACCCTCATAGTCGCCGACGTCGTAGACGGCGCCGGTGGCGGTGGTGAACGGGAAGGCGTCGGCGGCCACGAGGTTGCGACGACGCACCTCGGCGGGATCCATGCCGATCTCGAGGGCGAAGAGGTCGATGGCCCGCTCGATGGCGGCGGTGGCCTCGGGTCGACCGGCACCGCGATACGCCTCGATGGGCGTGGTGTTGGTCATGACGCTCTTGACGTTGCACTCGACCTTGGCGATGTCGTAGGTGCCCGGTGCCATGGTGCGGGTCATGAACGGCAGGAAGCAGCCCATGCCGGGATAGGCGCCGGTGTCCTGCACGACCGTGAGGCGGTAGGCCTCGATGGTGCCGTCGCGGCGGCCACCGATCTCGATGTGATGCGCCTGGGCGCGGCCATGCGGCATGGAGATCATGCTCTCGCCGCGGGTCTCGGCCCAGCGCACCGGCCGACCGAGACGACGCGACACCCACGGGAGCAGGGCCTCATCGGCCTGGAGGTTGATCTTGGCGCCGAAACCGCCTCCCACCGCCGGAGCGATGACCCGCACCTGGTCGGGTTCGAGCCCGTAGGCACCGGCGAGCTTGCCCTTGGCCCCATGGGGCGCCTGGGTGGAGCAGAACGCGATGAGGCGACCGTCGTGCCAGGTGGTGGCGATGGCACGAGGTTCGAGGGGACACACTGCCACACGCTGGTTGACGATGTCGCGGGTGACGACGACCTCGCAGCCGTCGAAGAGATCGTCGGAATGACCGAACGGGACGGCGAGGGCGGTGTTGGTGCCGAACTCCGGATGCACGAGTGCCGCATCGGTCTCGGCGACGAGCGGGTCGATGACCACGTCGAGCGGGTCGTAGTCGACGATCACCAGCTCAGCGGCGTCCTCGGCGGCCTGCGCGGTCTCGGCGAGGATCACGGCCACGGCCTCACCGACGAACCGGACCACGCCGTCGGCCAGCCAGGGCCGGGCGAGGGCATCGGGGATCATGCCGGGGATGGCCACGCCGAAGCTGCCGAGATCGGTGGCCGCGGCGATGTCGGCGGCGGTGTACACGGCGACCACACCGGGCGCCTCGAGCGCCTCGGTGATGTCGAGCTCGGTGATGCGCCCATGGGCGATGGTGGAGCGCACGAAGTGGGCGTGGACGGCGCCGTCGAGCAACGGATCATGCAGATCGGCGGTGTAGACGCTGGCGCCGGTGAGGAAGGTCGGATCCTCGCGTCGCTCCACCCGGGTTCCCATGACGCTCATCTGTGCACTCCCTCCCACGGCCGGCAGGTTCGCCGGACGGGCCGAGGTTAGTGGAACCGTCCGCGGGACGGACTCAGCGGGAGATGGAGGAACCCAGCGCGCTGAACGGCCAGGCCTCGGGCACCCGCACCGGATCCCGGGGCGCGGGGAGCACGTGGTAGACCTCCTCGCCGGGCCGGGCATAGCCGTACTGCTCGCGGGCGAGTCGTTCGAGTTCGGCACCGGAGCGGAGCGACTCCGCCGCAGCGGCGTCCTGCTGGTTGCGGGCCTCGAGCTGCGACAGCGTGCTCTCGGCCGCGGCGATGGCCCGACGGTTGCTGATCCACTGACGGGTGGGCATCACGCCCAGCACGAACACGGCCACGGTGATGACGATGCCGACCGACACCATGGTGACGCGCCCGAACGCCCATCGACGGACCATGACTACGGACGGACCTGCTTCAGTGCTGCGGTTCCCCAGTAGGCCGCGGCCTCGCCGAGATCGTCCTCGATGCGAAGGAGCTGGTTGTACTTGGCCACCCGATCGCTGCGAGCCGGGGCACCGGTCTTGATCTGACCACAGTTGGTGGCCACGGCGAGATCGGCGATGGTGGTGTCCTCGGTCTCGCCGGAGCGATGCGACATGACCGCTGTGTACCCGGCCCGGGTGGCCATGGCCACCGACTCGAGGGTCTCGGTGAGCGAACCGATCTGGTTGACCTTCACGAGGATGGAGTTGGCCACACCGGCGTCGATGCCGCGGGCCAGACGTTCGGTGTTGGTGACGAAGAGGTCGTCGCCGACCAGCTGCACCTTCGAGCCGAGCGTGGCGGTGAGCTGCGACCAGCCCTCCCAGTCCTCCTCGGACATGCCGTCCTCGATCGAGACGATCGGATAGCGGCTGCACAGCGACTCGAGATAGCCGACCATCTCGGCGGGGCTGAGCGTGCGGCCCTCACCGGCGAGCACGTAGTTGCCGTCGCGGAAGAACTCGGTGGACGCCGCGTCGAGTGCGATGGCGATGTCGTCGCCCGGCGTGAAGCCGGCCTTCTCGATGGCCTCGATGAGCAGGGTGACCGCCTCCTCGTTGGAGGCCAGGTTCGGAGCGAAGCCACCCTCATCTCCGATGGCGGTGGAGAGCCCACGGTCGTGCAGGACCTTCTTGAGCACGTGGTAGGTCTCGGTGCCCCAGCGCAGCGCCTCGGAGAACGAGGCAGCCCCGACGGGCATGATCATGAACTCCTGGATGTCGACGTTGTTGTCGGCGTGCTCGCCCCCGTTGAGCACGTTCATCATGGGGACGGGCAGCACATGGGCGTTGACACCGCCGATGTAGCGATAGAGCGGCAGCGCCAGATCGTCGGCGGCGGCCCGGGCCACGGCGAGCGACACCCCGAGGATGGCGTTGGCACCGAGACGACCCTTGTTGTCGGTGCCGTCGAGCTCGATGAGCACCCGGTCGATGTCGCGCTGATCGGTGGCATCGAAGCCCACGAGGGTGTCGTAGATCTCCTCATCGATGTGCCCGACCGCGGTGAGCACACCCTTGCCGCCGAACCGATCGCCGCCGTCGCGCAGCTCGACGGCCTCGAAGGCGCCGGTGGAGGCACCCGAGGGCACCATGGCCCGACCGGTGGCTCCGGACTCGAGGATCACCTCGACCTCGACGGTGGGGTTGCCACGACTGTCGAGGACCTCACGGCCGGCGATGTGTTCGATGATGCTCATGGGACGGGGTGCTCCTCGTTCAACGTTGGGGTGAATGTTTCCACAGGCGCGCGCGCCGGACGTGCATGTTCATGCATCGCCACGCGCAGCCAGTTCGGCGGCGCGCTCGTCGTCGCGATGGCGGCGGGCGGCGGCCCGCAGTGCGGTCTCGGGATCCACATCGGCGAGACGGGCGAGTTCGACCACCGCCATGAGCAGCGCACCGATCGTGGCCTCGTCGGCGTCGCACTGGGCATCGTCGAGGGCGTCGACGAGCTCGGGGAACGACACCGTGGATCGTTGCTCGGGCGGCAGGCTGCTGGCCTTCTTGCGGACCTTCAGCGCGTACAGCAGCGCCGGGATGGCATCGGGCACGCCATCGAAGACGCTCTCACGACCCTTCTCGGACTTCTTGATCTGCTCCCAGTTCGCCACCACCGCATCGGCGTCAGCGGCGTCGACCTCACCGAACACATGGGGATGGCGCGAGCGGAGCTTGTCGTGCACGTTGCGGGCCACGTCGGCGATGGTGAACTGCCCCTGCTCGGTGGCGAGCTGCGAGTGGAAGAACACCTGGAACAGCAGATCGCCGAGCTCCTCCTCGAGATGCTCGTACCCCTCGCCGGTATCGACGTCGAGCTGATCGATCGCCTCGAGGACCTCATAGGACTCCTCGAGCAGATGACGTCGCAGCGAGTCGTGGGTCTGTTCCTGATCCCATGGGCATTCGGCCCGCAGGGTGGCCACCAGTTCCACGAACGCCATGAGCTCGCTGGCCATCGGTGCAGCGAGGTGCGGGAGATAGATCGACGTGAGGTGGTCGGGTTCGATGCGATCGATGTCGGTCCAGTGGAGCGTGCGCACCACCTCATCGGGCAGGCCCAGCCGCTGGAGCAGCACGACGGTGGCGTCGGGGTCGAGGCACGGGACGGGGCCGCTGTCGAGGGCGAGCTTCAGATCGGACAGCACATGGATGGAATCGCACTGGCCGACCAGCAGGGGTCCCCGCTCGCCGGCACCCTCCACCGCGAACCGATGGCCGTCGATCACCCGCACGCCGTGCTGGACGGGGTCGATGCCGAGCCGCACCCACGCCAGATCGAGGAACGAGAGTGCCGGGATGATCTCGAGCTCCACCCGGGGGTCGGCCAGCAGCAGTTCGACGGTGTGCTCGGCCACGAGTGGTGAGCCCGGCACGGCGTACAGGACCACACCGTGCTCGACGGCGGCGCCGACGAGTCGCTCCACGATCGCCGGGTAGACGTCCTCCATCCGCTCGGCGGATTCGTACACCGAGTCGAAGGTGACGGCACCGGCGACGGCACGGGCGGCGGGATGCCGGGAGGTGCGCAGGAACCTGACCTCGATGGACTCGATGGCCGTGACCGAACCGACGGTGAGCAGTTCGACGTCGCCGGGGCCGAGGCCCACGACCACGATGCGCGGGCGATCGACCATGAGCGGTGAGGTGGGGTCCGGGGAGCCGGGACTAGCCGTGGATGCTGCCGGCGAGATCGGTGACGGAGCGGGCCACCGTGCTCGGGGAGCTCGCACCGGCGGGGGCGGTGATGGTGCCGGTGGCGGCGACGAACTGGCCGTAGCGGCCATCGACACCGACGCTGACGCTGCTGGCGACACTGGCCAGTTCCGCTTCGAGCAGACCACGGAGGTTGCTCTTCAGCGAGGCGGCGAGATCGTCCTTCACCGCATCGAAGGTGAGTTCGCCGCGCACCCGGACGAGGATGAGGTGGTAGCCGTACTTCGTGCGGACGGGCTGACCGACCACACCGATCGGCTGACTCCATGCCGCATCGTCGAACTCGGGGACGAAGGCCCCGCGGGGGTTGCAGCCGAGATCGCCGCCGTTGGCGCCGCTGCCGCTGTCGTCGGAGTTCGCCTTCGCCAGATCAGCGAAGTTGGTCGTGCCCTTGAGCTGCGACTGGATCTGCGTGATCCGGGCGAGCGACTGGGCGTACTCGGCTTCCGTGGGCGTGGACTGACCCTGGCTGGAACCGGCGAAGATGAGGATGTGGCTGGCACACACCTGCTCGCCCTTGTACTTGTCACCGCTGGCGTCGTAGAGCCGGCGCAGCGCCTCATCGGAGGTGCCCTCGGTCTGCAGCACCGAGACCAGGGCGTTCTGTGCAGCGAGTCCGTCGATGAGCGACTTCTGGTAGCCGGGATCGAGCTCACCGAAGAACGAGCCGCCCTGGGAGGAGGTGAAGTTCTGCTCGAGCACCTTCTGTGCGGCGGCGCGATCAGCATCGGTGATCTCGATGCCGCGCTGGGCGGCATCGATCTGGGCGAGCTGGAGGCTGAGCTGATCGTTCAGGAACGCCGAGGTGAACGAGGTGGCCCAGGAGGAGCCGTCGGGACCGTGGAGATCGGAGGCCGACCCGTTGGCCCGCCCGTAGACGTCGGCGAAGGCCGTGATCTGGGTGGTGAAGTCACGGTTGGACAACGACCACGAACCGACGGTGAGGGCGCTGGGCGAGACCGCCGAGCAGGAGGTTCCGAGGAGCGAGACGACGAGCCCGAGCGACAGCACGGCGATGAGGGTGGCGCAGATCTTCTTCACAAGACGGCTCACACTATCCGCGGCTCTTCGGGGGTTCGTAGTCATCCGGCGGCAGCAGATCGGTGAGTGCGGCGATGACATCATCGACCACCGTGGCGGTCGACCGGAGCGCCAGCTGCAGCTGTCCGATCTCGCTCTTGTAGACCGATCCGCGGTAGAGACGCTCGAGTCGGATGGTCTTGGATGTGGGCAGCGAGATCGGACTCAGGCGGGCCACCACCTTGGGCCCACCGAAGCCGCTCCCCTTCGTGACCGTGACCTCGCGCACCCCGGTGCGGACACATTCGGCCCGCAGACGTGCCACGGTGAGCAGCGCCAGCGCCGGTTCGGGGACCGGCCCATAGCGGTCCTCCCATTCGATCCGGATGTCGTCGACCTCCTGCAGCGAGGTGACCGCCGCCAGCCGTCGGTACGCCTCGAGCCGGGACTCCTCGCGCTCGACGTAGTCGAGGGGGAGATTCGCGTCGAGGGGCACCTCGATCTTGATCTCGGCCGGTTCCTCGATCGGCTCGCCCTTGAGCTCGGCCACCGCCTCGGTGACCATCTCGCAGTAGAGGTCGTACCCGACAGCGGCGATATGACCGCTCTGTCCGGTGCCGAGCAGATTGCCGGCGCCCCGGATCTCGAGATCTCGCATGGCGATCCGGAACCCCGACCCGAGGTCGGTGGCCTCTCCGATGGTGCGCAGACGTTCGTAGGCATCCTCGGAGAGCACCCGGTCGGGAGGGAAGAACAGGTAGGCGTAGGCCCGGCTCCCGGAGCGACCGACGCGACCGCGAAGCTGATGGAGCTGACCGAGACCGAGCAGATCGGCCCGATCGACCACGAGGGTGTTCACGGTGGGCATGTCGATGCCGCTCTCGATGATCGTGGTGCACACCAGCACGTCGAACTGGCCCTCCCAGAAGTCGAGGACGACCTTCTCGAGCGTGCCCTCGTCCATCTGCCCGTGGGCGATCGCCACCCGCGCCTCGGGCACCAGTTCGCGCAGCCGTGACGCCACCCTGTCGATGTCCTGCACGCGGTTGTGCACGAAGAACACCTGCCCCTCACGGAGCAGTTCGCGGCGGATCGATTCGGCCACGGCTCGCTCGTCGTACTCACCGACGTAGGTGAGGATCGGTTGTCGGGCGCTCGGCGGCGTGTTCAGCAGGGTGAGATCGCGGATGCCGGTGAGACTCATCTCGAGCGTGCGCGGGATCGGGGTGGCGGTGAGCGTGAGGACGTCGACGCCCACCCGGAGGTTCTTGATCGCCTCCTTGTGGTTCACGCCGAACCGCTGCTCCTCATCCACCACGAGCAGACCGAGATCCTTGAACTCGAGCTCGGGGGACAGCAGCCGATGGGTGCCGACCACGACATCGATCTCGCCGGCGGCGAGTCCCTCGATCACCTTGCGGGCCTGTGCTGCGGTGAGGAACCGGCTCAGCATCTCCACCCGCACCGGGAAGCCGGCGAACCGGTCGCTGAATGTCTGCAGATGCTGCTGGGCGAGCAGCGTGGTGGGCACCAGCACCGCGGCCTGCTTGCCGTCCTGCACCGCCTTGAACACGGCCCGGATGGCCACCTCGGTCTTGCCGAAACCGACATCGCCGCACACCAGCCGATCCATGGGCGAGGGAGCCTCCATATCGCCCTTCACCTCATCGATCGCCGTGCGCTGATCGGGGGTGGGTTCATACGGGAAGGCGTCCTCGAGTTCGCGCTGCCACGGGGTGTCGGGACCGAAGGCATGGCCGGGTTCATGGATGCGCTTCTGGTACAGCACCACGAGCTCCTGGGCGATCTCGGTGACCGCCGCCCGGACGCGGGCCTTGCTCTTCTGCCATTCCCCGCCGCCGAGACGGCTGAGCGAGGGGGAATCGCCGCCGGTGAAATGCCGGACGGCATCGATCTGATCGCTCGGCACGTAGAGCTTGTCGTCGCCGCGGTACTCGAGCAGCAGGTAGTCGCGCTCCACCCCGCCGATGGTCCGCTTCACCATGCCGCCGAAACGGGCGACCCCGTGCTGATGGTGGACGACGAAATCGCCGGTGCGCAGATCGTCGAAGTACCCCTGCGCTGCTGCGGCCCGACGCGGCCGGGCACGGCGATGGGCCCGGCGTCGCCCGGTGACATCGGCCTCGCCGAGCACCGCCAGCTTCACCGCCGGGAGCAGGAACCCGCGCTCGATGGGGGCGACGACGACCCGCCCGCCGGGCGCCGTGAGATCACTGCGACGGCGTTCGTCGAACTCGAACAGCAGCCCCTGATCGCCGAGCAGGGTGACGATCCGATCGGCCGAACCGGAACCATCGGCGGCGACCACGATCCGGTACCCGTCGACGAGGAGTCTCTCCAGCTGCGAGATGAGCGTCGAGCCCTCCCCCACGACCGGATCCCAGCCTGAGGCCTGCACGGTGGCCACATCCGGTCCCTCGGGCAGGTTCGTGATCGACCAGGCGGGGGCGTCGGTGCGCACGAGCAGGCGGTCGAACGGCAGATGCAGCTGCGGGAAGTCGGTCTCGACATCGACCCCCCATGTGCGGGAGAGCGAGCGGGCGAGATCCTCCTCCTCCGACAGGATGTCAGCGGCCCGATCACGCATGCGGCGGGGCTCGATCAGCAGCACCTGGGCATCGGCGTCGATGAGATCGAACAGCACCTCGGCGTTCCCATCGGCGTCGTCCGTGCGCCCGCCACCGCTGTCGGGGACGAGCCACGGCAACCAGCTCTCCATGCCGTCGAACATCTGCCCCTCGGCGAGACGATCCCACTGCTCGCGGCCCCACGGTTGTGAGACCAGCAGTTCCGACGCCCGGGCCCGAACCTCATCGGTGGGCAGCAGCTCGCGGCACGGGAGGATCTCGATCTCGGCCCGCTCGATGGTGGCGCGCTGGTCGACCACCGAGAACTCGGTGAGGCGGTCGATCTCGTCGCCCCACAGATCGATGCGGATCGGCACGTCGGAGGTGCTCGGGAAGACATCCACGATGGACCCGCGGACCGCCACCTCACCGCGATGCTCGACCTGCTTCTCGCGGCGATAGCCCATGGACACGAGTGCACCGAGCAGTTCGGTGGGATCGAGCTGATCGCCCACGCCGACCACGATCGGTTCGACATCGGCCACATGGGGGCCGAGTCGCTGCACGAGTGCCCGCACCGAGGCCACCACCACCGCTGGGGCCCGCGACGGCTCGCGCAGACGCCACATGGTGCGCAGTCGACGTCCCATCGTCTCGACCGCCGGGCTCACCCGCTCGAACGGGAGGGTCTCCCAGGCCGGGAAGAGTTCGACCTCGTCGGCACCGAGGAACAGCTCGAGATCATGGGCGAGACGCTCGGCCTCACCGGTGGTGGGCACGGCCACGACCACAGGGCGCCGTTCGGATCGCTCGACGATCGCCGCGATGGCGATGGCCCGGGCCGGCTCGGGGACGACCAGGACGGCGTCGCGCCGACCGAGCACCGAGGTGAGCCCTGGTTCGTCGGCGAGCAGCGGGGGGAGTTCGGAGAGCGACACGATGCCTCGGAGTCATGGAGCGCGACGCGCGCGGGCTCGGCAGCCGAGCGCTGCCGAGGGATGCGCATGCTACCGGCAGGCTCCGGGGACGCCCGGGACAAGGTTTCGCGAATGTGAACAGCGCCCCGATCCGATTGTGCGCCGGGCATCGGCGGGTGTTGACTGTGAGCCGTATGACTGCCACTGCTGAGACACCGTCAGGTCCTTCCCCGCTGCCGCCGACCTCCACGGTGGTCCTCCCCGAGAACCGGTCGTTCCGCCTCAAGAGCAAGGTGCTCGGTCGCACGCTGCACACCGACCAGCTCCAGCACGAGCGCCTCAACAATGCGACCGCTCTCGCGGTGTTCTCCTCCGACGCGCTCTCCTCGACGGCATACGCCTCCGAGGAGATCATCCTCACGCTTCTCACCGCAGGCATCGGGGTGGCCGCCTTCGGCTATGTCGTCCCGATCACCATCGCCATGGTCATCGTCCTCACCATCCTGGTGTTCAGCTATCGACAGACCATCAAGGCCTATCCGTCGGCCGGTGGTGCCTACATCGTCACCAAGGACAACCTCGGCGTCATCCCCGCCCAGGTCGCCGGCGTCGCCCTGCTCACCGACTACATCCTCACCGTGTCGGTGTCGGTGTCGGCCGGTGTCGCCGCGCTGTACTCGGTGTTCCACGGCGTGTACCCGTACCGCGTCCCGATCGCCCTGGCCTTCATCGCCATCATCGCCTGGGGCAATCTCCGCGGTGTGAAGGAGTCCGGCAAGCTCTTCGCCATCCCCACCTTCGCCTTCCTGGTGGCGATGTTCGTGATGATCGGCGTCGGTCTGATCAAGACGATCTTCGGCAGCGGGCTCGAGCATGTGGTGCTCAACCCCGAGCAGCACGATGCCCTGAAGGGGGCCGGAGCCGCTGGCCTCGTGCTCATCCTGCATGCGTTCGCATCCGGCGGCGCAGCGGTCACCGGTGTCGAGGCCATCTCCAACGGTGTGCCGGCGTTCAAGGCCCCCGAATGGAAGAACGCCCGCAACACGCTCATGGTCATGGGCGGCCTCCTCGGCGCCATGTTCCTCGGCATCTCCTGGCTCGCCACCCAGGTGCAGGCGGTCCCCACCGAGGGCCGGACCGTGATCTCCCAGGTCGCCGATGCGGTCTACGGCAACGGCGCAATCGGCCACGTGATGTACATCTTCACGCAGGCCGCCACGATGTTCATCCTCGTGCTGGCCGCCAACACCTCCTTCGCCGACTTCCCCCGCCTCGCCAGTTTCCAGGCCGAGGACTCCTTCATGCCGCGCCAGCTCACCAAGCGGGGCCATCGCCTGGTGTTCTCGAACGGCATCGTCGCCCTCGCCATCTCGGCCGCCGTGCTCGTGGTGGTGCTGCAGGCGGATGTCTCCAAGCTCATCCCGCTCTACGCCGTCGGCGTGTTCACCTCGTTCACGCTCTCCCAGGCCGGTATGGCCCGACGCCATGTGCGCATCAAGGAGGCCGGCTGGCGTTCGGGCCTGTTCATCAATGCGCTCGGCGCGGTGGTCACCCTGGTCGTCACCGTGGTGATCGCCTACACCAAGTTCACCCATGGGGCATGGGTCATCATCGTCCTCGTCCCGATCCTCGTGTGGGTCGTCGTGCGGCTCAACCACCAGTACGAGACCGAGAAGGCCGAGCTCCATGAGGACGCCTTCCGGGCCGTCGAGGAGCCGATCCTGCGCCGGCACGACGTCATCGTGCTCATCGACACCATCGACCGCACATCGGCCCGGGCCATCCAGTACGCCCGCACGCTCATCCCCGACGACCTCCGCGCCGTCCACATCGCCATCGACGAACAGCACGCCGCCGAGCTGGCGGACGAGTGGGCCACGCTGCCGCTCGCGTCGCTGCCGCTCGAGATGCGCCTGTGTCCGGATCGTCGCATCGAACGCTCGGTGCTCGAGCTCGTGGCCGAGCTCGCCGACGACGGTCAGACCGAGGTGAGCGTGCTCATCCCCCGGCGTGTGTACCGCGCCGGATGGCACAAGCTCCTGCACGACCGCACCGCCGAGGCGATCGCCCGGACCCTCGCCGATGTGCCCCACGCGAACGTCACGTTCGTCCCGTACCACCTGACCCGTTCATCCAAGGGTGCGCATGTGCACGAGGTCGAGCACGGCGCCGTGTCGGGGACCTCCGGGATCCACAACTGAGATGGCACTGTTCTCGAGATCATCGAAGCTGGCGGAAGCTGAGCGCGAAGCAGCAGAGGCGCGCATGTACGAGCAGATCGGCGTCCGCAGCCTCGCCGGCGTGACCCCCATCGCCGACACCCGTTGGCGCAGCACCGTGCGGGTCGCCGGTCGGATCCGGGCGGTTCGGGTGCAACCCTGGGCCGAGAAGATCGCCAGCCTCGAGATCACCCTCGCCGACTCCACCGGCGGACTCACCGTGGTGTTCCTGGGTCGCCGCAACATCGGCGGCGTCGGACTCGGGGCCCATATGGTCGTCGAGGGGATGGTCACCGAGGTCCGCCATCGGCTCACCATCATCAACCCGGCCTACGAACTGCTGCCGGACCGGGTCGCACTCCCCTACTGAGCCCACAGCCGTCGCAGCACGGCTCGGGGCTGATCGCTCACACGACAGCGTGCGTCGCTCCGTGCCGGATCAGGCCCTCGCGTTGACCTCGTTCATGGTGGCGTCGACACCGCGGCGCAGGATCGACTCGACGGCGTCGGCCGCCACCTCGATGGCGATGTCCAGGGCCTGACGATCGGACTTCCCCACCCTGCCGAGCACATGATCGGCGCCCTGCT
>CANFHM010000019.1 GCA_947446975.1 Microthrixaceae bacterium | reverse complement strand
GGGCAGCGAGTCGACGAGGCGGAAGTGGCGGGGCACCTTGAAGTTCGCCATGGTGTCGCGGGCCCAGGCCGAGAGTTCGTCGAGCTCGAGCTGCACGCCGGGGCGGGGGACGATGAAGGCCATGCCGACCTCACCCATTCGCTCATCAGGCACGCCGACCACGGCGACCTGGGCGATCCCCTCGAAACCCATCAGAAGATTCTCGATCTCCGCCGGATAGGCGTTGAACCCGCCGACGATGAACATGTCCTTGGTGCGATCGGTGATGCGCACATAGCCGCGTGCATCCATGATCCCGACATCGCCGGTGTGCAACCAACCGTCCGCGTCGATGGTCTCGGCGGTGGCCTCCGGATTGTCGAGGTAGCCGAGCATGACGTTGTAGCCGCGGCAGACGATCTCACCGGCCTCACCGATCGGGAGTTCGTTGTTGTCCTCGTCGACGATGCGCACCTCGGTGTCGGGGATGGCACGACCGGAGGTGAGCGCGATGGTGGCGGGATCATCCTCGGGGCGGCACATCGTGACGGTGCCGGTGGCCTCGGTGAGCCCGTAGGCGGTGATGATCGTGCGGAAGGTGAGCTCCTCGCGCATCCGCTCGATCATCGTGACGGGGATGGCTGCCGCGCCGGTGACCGCCACGCGCAGGGTCGAGAGGTCGAAGGAATCCCGGGCCGGATCGTTGAGGATGGAGAGGAACAGCGTGGGCGGCCCGGGGAGCATCGAGATCCGCTCGGCGGCGATGCGGGCGAGCACGGCTCCGACATCGAAGACCGGCTCCGGGATGATCGTGGCCCCCTTCAGCAGACAGGCGATGATGCCCGCCTTGTACCCGAAGGTGTGGAAGAACGGATTGACCACGAGATACCGATCGGCTTCGACCAGACCCACGACGTCGGCCCACACCTCGAACACCCGCAGGGTCTGCGAATGGGAGACCATGACACCCTTCGGTGCCCCGGTGGTCCCCGAGGTGAACACGAGATCGCAGAGATCATCGGGACCAGTGGCGGCAACCCGGGCGGCGACCTCCTCGGCGGGGACGGAGCCACCGGCGGCCAGGTAGTCGGCCCATGCGGTGGTGCCTTCGGGCGACGCACCGCGCAGCACGACGATGCGACAGTCCAGCGCCTGCCCCTCGAGCATCCCGACGTAGTCGTTGCCGAGGAAGCCGTTGACGCAGAGCAGGACCGAGGCGCCGCTGCGACGGATGATGTCGGCGGCCTCGACCCCCTTGTACCGAGTGTTGAGCGGCACCAGCACCGCCCCCGCCGTGACGGCGCCGAGTCCGGCGATGACCCATTCGGCGATGTTCGGGGCCCAGATCGCCACCCGATCGCCCTGTCCGACGCCAGCGGCGATGTGGGCGCGAGCGGCTTCGACGATGGCATCGCGCAACTGGGGGAAGGTGAGCCGGAGATCGCCCTCGACCAGCGCCTCGACCTCGGGGAACCGCTCCGCCGAGGCCATGACGAGTCGTCCGATCGTGCCCCACTGCTCATCTGCGCGCATGGCGCCGAGACTAGTCCTGTCCCCTCGCGGGCTTCTGACGGACCGTCAGGCCGGGAACCGATCGCCCGGGCCCCCTTTGGTAGGTTGCCGAGATGACCTCCTTCGAGACCCTCCTGTTCGATGTCACCGATGGTGTCGGCGTCATCACGCTCAACCGGCCCGAGAAGTACAACTCCGCCGATGAGACCCTCGTGACCGAACTCGAGAACCTCTACAAGGAGCTCCGCTACGACGATTCCGTGAAGGTCGTGGTCCTCACCGGCGCCGGCGACAAGGCGTTCTGCACCGGCATCGACCGCGACTTCGCGATGAACAACCGCCAGCCCGACTCCCCGTTCATGATGGACGATCCGATGCTCAAGCTCGGCCCGAAGCAGGCCGATCTCTGGAAGCCGGTGATCGCTGCGGTCAACGGCATGGCCGGCGGTGGTGCGTTCTACGCCCTCGGCGAGGCCGAGTTCATCATCGCCGCCGAGCACGCCACGTTCTTCGATCCGCACACGACCTATGGCATGGCCGCCTGCTTCGAGCCGATGTTCATGTTCGGGCAGATGCCATGGGGTGAGCTCGTCCGCATGAGCCTCATGGGCAACTTCGAGCGCATCTCGGCGCAGACCGCCCTGGGCTGGGGCATGGTCAGCGAGGTCGTACCGGGTGAGCAACTGCTCGATCACACGCTCGAGATCGCATCGAAGCTCGCGTCGCTGCCGCAGATCGCGGTGCAGGGCACGCTGCGTTCGCTGTGGGCCCGCCGCAACATGCCCCGCGAACAGGCCATCAGCATGGCCAATCACCTCGTGGAGATCGGCAATCGCCCCGAGGCCCTCGCCGAGGGTCAGGCGTTCTTCGCCAGCGGCGTACGGGTCACCCCGACCATCCGCTGAGCAGCGACACCCCCGCTACTCGTCGAGGGTGTGCACCGGGATCCGCTCGCCCCTGTTCGCCTCGTACTGCTGGATCCCCACCACGATGATGCCGACCACGGCGCCGGCGGCCACGGTGGGCCAGGTGGCGACGTTGAACAGTTTGAGCGAGGTGCCGGTGAGCACCGCGACCATGGCCGGGCGGATCACCCGATCGCTGGCCCGGGCAGAGAGGCGGGCACCCACGTACACACCGGGGATGCACCCGAGCAGCAGCATCAGGGTGATGTCGAGTTTGAAGTCCCCGAACAGCAGATGGCCGAGCGCGGCGGAGGCGACCAGCGGGATCGCCTGCACCAGATCGGTGCCGACCATCGATGAGGTGCGCAGGCGCGGGTAGAGCATGAGCAGCAGCACGATCATCAGTGAGCCCGAGCCCACGGAGGTCATGCCGACGATGAGCCCACCGAGCACGCCGACCGCCAGCGTCGGGAAGGGCCGCACCGGCACCTCGGCCACCGGGAGGGTCGCCTCACGTCGGTTGGCCTGCACGACCACCCGGGCGATCATCGCCACGACCGCCACGATCAGTGCCACCCCGAGCAGGGTCTTGATCTTCGCCGCCACATCCGTGCCGTCACCGAGTGATCGCAGGATGAGCACACCGGCGAAGGCGGCTGGCACTGATCCCATCGCCAGCCACTTCACGATGTCCATGTGGACGGTGCCGCGCCGGGCGTGCACGGTGCCGCCGATCGGCTTCATCACCAGCGAGGCCACGATGTCGGAGGACACGGCGGCGAGCGGGTTGATCCCGAACACCAGCACGAGGATGGGAGTCATGAGTGCGCCACCACCCATGCCGGTGAGGCCCACGGTGAATCCGACGATGAGACCGGCGACGATGAGACCGGGATCGAAATGCACGGGTGACTCCTCGAGCGGGAAGGATCCGGGGCGACGTACTGGAGCCGCTGGACGCTGGACCGAGATGTCAACCTACCCCATCGGGGTGAGGGGGAAGGGCGCGGGTGGCTCAGCCGAAGCTGGCGGTCATCGCCCGCTCGGCACCGGTGATGCCCACGGCGGTGAACACCCCGCCGCCGTAGGTCACCGAACGCCAGGGGTTGGCCGCCGACGCCGCACCCGAGGTCCAGGTGATGCCGTCGGTGGAGGTCATCACCTGGGAGGCACCGGCTGCGGCGATGGCGACGAAGCGGCCGCCGCCATAGGTCACCGACACCCAGTTGGTGAGCGAGGCCGCGGTGCGCGAGGTCCAGGTCACCCCATCAGGAGAGGTCATGACCCGGTTGGCGTGATCGACCGAGACCGCCACGTAGGTGCCACCGCCGTAGGTGACGGCCGACCAGTAGTTCTGGGCCGCTGCGCTGCGGGCCGTCCAGGTGATCCCATCGGTGGAGCTCATGACCCGGTGGGTTCCCTTCGGCGACACGGCGACGAACGAGCCCGAGCCGGCGACGACCGAGATCCATCCGTTCGCCTCGGGGGCGTTGCGAGAGGTCCAGGTGATGCCATCGGGTGAGGTCATGATCCGGTTGGTGCCGAGGTCGGCCACGGCGACGAACAGTCCGTTGCCGTAGGTGACCGAGATCCATCGACTGGCCTCGGAGGCTGCGCGGGCGGTCCAGGTGATGCCATCGGGTGAGGTCATCACCCTGTTGGCACCGCCGGAGGCCACCGCCACGAAGAGGCCGTTCCCGAAGGTCACCGACTTCCAGAGCGCCTTGGCGCCGGCGGTCCGGGGGGTCCAGGTGGCGCCGTCGGTGGAGGTGGCCACCTGGCGGGTGCCGTTCGAGGAGATGGCGACGAACACACCGTTGCCATGGGCCACGCCCCGCCACTGGTTGTCCTCGGGCATGGCGTGGCCGCTCCAGACGCCACCCGTCGGCGATGCACCCGCAGTGAGGGCCGGTACGAGGGCGAGAAGGGAGGCGAGCACTGCGGCGAGCAGTGTTCTGGTGGCCGAGCGGCGGAGTGTGGTCATGCGATCACCTCTGAGGAGAGAACGGACGGAAGAAAGTTATCGACTCCTGCGTCCGGCGCTCCGATCGGAGCGGAGATCCACGGACCTCGACCGTTGTGAGCTCACCACGGCGTCGGGGTCAGATCGCCGGGGAGGTAGAGCGGGTGGCTCGGGTGTCCGTCACGGGTGCGCCGCAGCGTGGACAGCGCGATGCCATGGCGATCGAGGAGTTCGACCACCTGAGCGCCCCGCCCATGGAGCGCCCCGTGCACGCCCCACGCCGCCACCACGAGATCAGCTGTGCCGGCAGCATCGCGGATGGCCTCGTCGTTTCCATCGCCGATGGGATCCGCAGCACTGCGCAGCCCCGCCGGATCGGTGGATCGGAGGGCGAAGAGGTTCGTCGTGACCAGCCCGCCGAAACCCCAGTCGCGGGCGAATCCCACACACCGACGATTGGTCGGATCCAGGGCGAACGCGTCCGCCGTCGACGGATTGAGCATGAGGAAGTTCACGATCGGTGCTGATGGATCCCAGATCCGGGACAACGTGAAGCGGAACACCCGATCAGCGGAGAAGGTCGCGCTCCCCTGCCCCCACGCACCGACGGCGGTGTCGGTCACCGATGAGGTCCGTCGAGCCATGGACGATGAGCGTAGGTGTCACTGCGCTCCCTTCGCCGTGGCCCACCCGCACCACTACATTGACCGACTGTGACTGCAACCGAACGTGTGCCGGCCATCGATGGCTGGTTCACCACCTCCGAGCCCTACACGCTGATCGGTGCCCGCTGCACCGCCTGCGGGACCTACGTGTTCCCGCCCCGGAGCGGCGCCTGCCCGAACCCGGACTGCGATTCCATGGAGCTCGAACCCACACCGCTGAGTCGACGCGGAACGGTGTGGTCCTACACCGAGAACCACTACGCCCCGCCGGCGCCATACGTGGCCGCCGAACCGTTCGAGCCCTACGCACTCGCCGCCGTGCAGCTCGAGGCGGAGGGCATCGTGATCCTCGGACAGGTGGCCAAGGGCGTCATGGCCGCCGATCTCGAGATCGGCATGGAGGTCGAGGTCGACCTGCAGGTGCTGTACCGCGACACCGATGGTGTCGACCACTGGATCTGGACCTGGGCGCCGAGCGCGCCGGAAGCGAGCGCATGACATGGCCACCGAACGTGATCTCGTCGTCCTCGGTGTCGGCATGCACCCATGGGGCAAGTGGGGGCGCAACTTCGTCGAGTACGGACTCGTGGCCGCCAAGGCGGCCCTCGCCGATGCCGGCATGGCCTGGCGCGACATCCAGTTCGTGGCCGGTGCCGACACCATCCGCAACGGCTACCCGGGTTTCGTCGCCGGCTCCACGTTCTCGCAGGCGATGGGCTGGACCGGCGCCCAGATCTCGTCGTCCTACGCCGCCTGTGCATCGGGCGCCCAGGGCATGCAGTCGGCCCGGGCCCAGATCCTCGCCGGATTCGCAGATGTCGCCATGGTCATCGGCGCCGACACCACACCCAAGGGCTTCTTCGCCCCGGTGGGCGGTGAGCGCAAGGAGGACCCGGACTGGCAGCGTTTCCATCTCCTCGGTGCAACCAACCCGGCGTTCTTCGCCCTGAACGCCCGCCGACGCATCGACGTGTTCGGCGACACCCCCGACGACTTCGCCATGGTCAAGGTGAAGAACTCGAAGGCCGGCGTCGCCAATCCCTACGCCCGCTTCCGCAAGGAGTTCACCCTCGAGGACTTCGCCGGATCGCCCATCGTGAGCGATCCGCTCCGACTGCTCGACATCTGCGCCACCTCCGATGGCGCGGCGGCGGTCATCATCTGCACCCCGGAGTACGCGAAGGCCAAGCTCGGGACCCTCGAGGGCACCGTGCGCATCCGGGCCGTGGCCAACACCACGCCCACCTATCCGCAGATCCGCCTCGAACTGCCCGACATCGCCACCGATTCGAACGCGGTGGTGGCGGCACCCGCTCTCGGGTTCAAGGATTCCGTGGCCCACAACGCCTACGAACAGGCCGGACTCGGCCCCGAGGACCTCAGCTGCGCCGAGGTCTACGACCTCTCCACGGCACTCGAACTCGACTGGTACGAGAACCTCGGTCTGTGCGCCGAGGGCGAGGGCGCATCGCTCGTGCGCAGCGGCGCCACTGCACTCGGTGGCCGGGTGCCGGTCAATCCGTCCGGCGGCCTGTCGAGCTTCGGCGAGGCCATCCCCGCCCAGGCCATCGCCCAGGTGTGCGAGCTCACCTGGCAGCTGCGTGGTCAGGCCGAGGGCCATCAGGTCGAGGGCGCCAAGGTCGGTCTCGCCATCAACCAGGGCCTCTTCGGTCACGGCAGCTGCACCATCCTCTCGAAGTGATCCCGTCGCCATCGGCGACACCACCCGCGTTCCCCACCACACAGGAGTCCACCCATGGCTGAGGCCTACATCATCGACACCGTCCGCACCCCCGTGGGTCGTCGTGGCGGCAGTCTCTCGCAGGTGCATCCCGCCGACCTCGGTGCGGCCAGCCTGAACGAACTCATGCGACGCACGGGCATCGACCCGGGCGCCGTCGAGGATGTCGTGTTCGGCTGCCTCGACACGATCGGCCCGCAGGCCGGCGACATCGCCCGCACCTGCTGGTTGGCCGCTGGCCTCCCGATGCATGTGCCGGGCACCACGGTCGATCGCCAGTGCGGCTCGAGCCAGCAGGCCGTGCACTTCGCCGCCCAGGGCGTGATGAGCGGCACCCAGGACCTCGTCGTGGCCGGCGGTGTGCAGAACATGTCGCAGATCCCTATCTCCTCGGCGATGACCGTCGCCGAACCCCTCGGCTTCACCGACCCGTTCAGCGGTTCGCCCGGCTGGGTCGCCCGTTTCGGCACCCAGGAGGTCAGCCAGTTCCGCGGTGCCGAGATGATCGCCGAGAAGTGGGACATCTCACGCGACGACATGGAGGCCTTCGCCGTGCAGAGCCACGAGCGAGCCATCCGTGCCCGCGAGGAGGGTCGCTTCGAGAACGAGATCTTCGAGTTCAACGGCCTGTCCCACGATGAGGGTCCCCGCGAGCCCAACTGGGAGAAGATCCGCTCCCTCCAGCCGCTCACCGAGGGCGGCCGCGTCACCGCCGCCGTGGCATCGCAGATCTCCGATGCCTCGGCCGCCATGCTCATCGCCAGCGAGGCTGCGGTGAAGGCCCATGGCCTGAAGCCCCGGGCTCGCATCCATCACCTCTCGGTGCTGGCCGACGACCCCATCTACATGCTCACCGCCCCGATCCCGGCCACTGCCCACGCCCTGAAGAAGGCTGGTATGACCCTCGACGACATCGATCTCATCGAGATCAACGAGGCCTTCGCCCCGGTGGTGCTCGCCTGGCAGAAGGAGACCGGCGCCGATCTCTCGAAGGTCAACGTCAACGGCGGCGCCATCGCCCTCGGTCATCCGCTCGGCGCCACCGGCGTCCGCCTCATGACCACCCTGCTCAACGAGCTCGAGCGCACCGGTGGCCGCTTCGGCCTCCAGACCATGTGCGAGGGCGGCGGTCAGGCCAACGTCACCATCATCGAACGCCTCTGATCCCCGGATCGGAACCGAACACACGAGGGGCCCGGCATCATGCCGGGCCCCTCTGCTGTCATCAGTTCTGATCGAACCGACCGGATCAGTCGAGCTCGGCACCCAGCAGGGAGATGAACGAGACCATCTCGCCGGGATACCCGCCGAGGTTGTGGGTGAGTGCCAGCTTGCGACCGGCGGCGAGGCTGCTGATCGTGCGCTCCTCGGGCGCCTCACCCCGCAGCTGCAGGAAGGCCTCGAACATCATGCGCAGGCCGCTGGCGCCGACGGGATGGCCGAAGGACTTGAGACCGCCATCGGGATTCACCGGCAGCGCACCATCGAGGTCGAACAGTCCGTCGAGGACGTCCTGCCAGGCCGTGCCGCGCTCGGAGAACTGGAGATCCTCCATGAGCACGAGTTCGGTGGGCGTGAAGCAGTCGTGCACCTCGGCCATCGCCACCTGCGAGCGAGCGTCGGTGACACCGGCCTGGGCGTAGGCGTCGACCGCACAGGCGGCGATCTCCGGGAAGGTGGTGTAGTCGTAGGACGGGTCGATGAGGCCGGAGCCGTTGCCGGCGACGAACGACAGCGCCTTCACGTAGATTGGCGAGTCGGTGTACTTGTGGGCGTCCTCGGCGCGGCACACGATGGCGGCCGCCGAGCCGTCGGCCACACCGGCGCAATCGAACACACCGAGGGTGCCGGCCATCTTCGGGGCCTTCTCGATCTGCTCGGCGCTGATCTCCTTGCGGAACTGGGCGCGGGAGTTGCGGGCGCCGTTGTAGTGGTTCTTGGCGGCGATATGCGTGAGCACGCTGCGCATGGTGTCGTCGTCCACGCCGTACTTGTGACCGTAGGCGGGCACGATCATCGAGAACATGGCCGCCGCGGTGAGCGTGCGGGCGGTGCCGTCGTTGGCGATCGGGAAGGCGTTGAGGCCCTGGTAGCCGGTGTCCTTGACCTTCTCGGCGCCGACGACCATGACGAGGTCGTAGGCGCCGGACGCCACGGCGTAGGCCGCCTGACGAAGTGCCTCCGAGCCGGTGGCGCAGTAGTTCTCGACACGGGTGACCGGCTTGTTCTGCAGCTGGAGGGCCCGGGCGAGCGGGATGCCGCTCATGGCGCTCTGGGCGGTGCCGAACCAGTAGGCGTCGATGTCGTCCTTCGAGACACCGGCCGATGCGTAGGCATCGTTGGCGGCGTCGATCATGAGATCGTCGAGCCCCTTGCCCCAGTTCTCGATGAAGGGCGTGCAGCCCATGCCGACGATGGCGACGCGGTCGCGGATTCCATGACTAGCCACGGATCAACTTCCCCTTCCAGAAGTAGTTGTGAATGCCATCGGCGGTGAACAACCGACGGAATGTCATCTCGACCCGACCCCCGATGGCGACCTCGTCGGCATCGGTGTCGGTCAGCTCGATCGGGAGACGACCGCCACCGTCGAAGTCCACCACCGCGAACACGATGGGCGGGCTCGGTGAATAGGCGAGCCGATCCACGGTGAACGTGGCGATGGTGCCGACGACATCGGCCATCGGGGAGGCTTCCATCTCGTCGGTGCGGGAGCCGTCGAACGACACGCGCGACGGCGGCATGAACACCATGCCGTCGGTGGTGTCGCGGCTGCCGACGAATCCGAACTTCCAGTCGCCGCTGCGGGCCGACGCGGTGCCGGAGGGGCGAGCCGGTTCGGGGCGCCGGGGCGGCTCGACGTCGATCATGCCGCGCCAGGAGAGGAACCGTCCGTACGCCAGTGGCGCACCGCCGGCGAGCTGGTCGGCGATGGAGCGGGCGGGCGCGGCTCCGGCGATGGCATCGGTGGTGCGCAGGAACATGACCTCGGCGCCGTCGGCACAGACCACGAGCCCGATGGTCTGACCCGGCTCGGCCTGCTCGAGTGCGTTGGCCAGCAGCAGGCCCGGCTGGGCCGCACCCGTGGCGCCGACAGTGGCGGTGAGATCGTCGACGACCTTCACGGCGCCGAGCTTGCCGGCCAGAGCCGAACCGATACGGGCGGTGGGAGCGGCGACGGCGAGGAGATCGACCTGCCCCGCCTCGAGGCCGGCGGCCGCGAGCGCATCGGCGTAGGCCCGGCGCCCCGCCTTCACATAGGTGATCTCCGAGAACTTGTCGTCCCAGACCTTCGAGCGGATCTCACCGGGTGATCGCCAACGATCGAGGAACTCCTCGGTGATGTTGGCGCCACCGAGGTACTCGGCCACCACGGCATCGCCCTCGCCGATGACGAACGCTGCGGCACCGTCGCCACCGGCGGACTCATCAGCCGAGCCGGCGAGACCCGTGCGCATGTCGGACAGCACGATGAGGCGATCGCCGATGGTGCTGAGACCCATCCGCAGGGCGCCGGTGGCCGAACCGACCGAGGAGCCCATGTCGAAGGCGGGGACGGACGCAGGAAGACGCAGGGCGGCGTGGATGGCGGTGGCGTTCGTGCGATCGGCGTAGGCCGGCAGCGCAGTGCCGAACATGAGCGCATCCGGGCCGGAGTGTGTCGAGGGATCGATGCCGCGAAGGGCCAGTCGGGCTGCTTCGACGCCCATGGTGGTGGTGTCCTCGTCGAACGAGGCGACGGTTCGGGTGCCGCGACCACCCCCCTGGCCGATGAAGGCGGAGATCTGGCTTCGGTCGAGTCGTCGGTACGGGAGGTAGGCCCCCCAGGAGATGATGCCGCGCATGGGGCGAGGCTAACCGGCCCGACCGAGCCGTCCCCAATGGGCTGCGGCCCGGAACCCGCGCTCCTAGGCTTCGGCGATGACCGCCACCTCCGACGTCCTCGACGAACTCGGCTTCTACGCACTGCCCGGCCAACCCGACTCCTCGCGGGACCTCATCGCCGAGGTCCGCGAGGGCGAGGCGATGGGTCTCGGCACCGTGTTCATCTCGGAGCGCTACAACAAGAAGGAGGCGGCGACCCTGTGCGGAGCCGCCGGCGCCGTGAGCGAGCGCATCCGGATCTCCACCGCCGCCACCAACCACAACACCCGTCACCCGATCGTCACCGCCGGGTTCGCCCGGACGATGCAGAGCCTCACCGGTGGGCGGTTCACCCTCGGTCTCGGTCGCGGGATCGCACCGATGCAGGACGCCTTCGGCATCGACCGCATCACGACCGCCCAGATGGAGGACTTCGCCGGCATCATGCGACGCCTGTTCCGCGGTGAGGTCGTGTTCGGCCATGACGGCCCGGCTGGTTCGTGGCCGATCCTGCACCTCGATGCGACCCTCGACGAGCACCTGCCGATGGGCATGGTGGCGTTCGGTCCCAACACCCTGGAGCTCGCCGGTCGCTGCTTCGACGAGGTCGTGCTGCACACCTTCTTCACCGACGAGACGACCGCGCGCTGCGTGCGCACCATCAGGGCGGCCGCCGAGCGTGCCGGCCGCGATCCTGATGACGTGAAGGTCTGGTCCTGTTACGCGACCATCGGGGATCACATCTCCGCCGACGAGCGACTCATGAAGCTCGTCGGTCGGCTCGGCACCTACCTGCAGGGCTACGGGCACCTGCTGGCCCGCACCAACGGATGGGATGAATCGATCGTCGATCGGTTCCTCGCCGATGAGATCGTGCAGAGCGTGCGGGGTCTCGATGTGGCGGGCACCACCGAGCAGCTCGAACATGTCGCCGCACTCATCCCCGAGGAATGGTTGGCGCCGGCCGCCACGGGCACGCCGGTCGAGTGCGTGGCGGCGATCCGTCACCAGCTGGCCCTCGGCTGCGACGGCGTGATCATGCACGGCGCCACCCCCGCCGAACTCGCCCCGATCGTGGCCGAGTACCGCTCCACTCGCCCCTGAACTGTCACGGGGTTCCGTCCGGTCGTCGACCGGTAACGTCGGCACCCATGGAACTCGGAGCGATCACCAATCCCGACGCCGTCCAGTACGGCAAGCCGCTCGACGGCGTGCGCATCCTCGCCCTCGAGCAGATGCAGGCCCTGCCCTACGCCACCCAGCTGCTGGCCCGCATGGGCGCCGATGTCATCAAGGTCGAGAGCGTGAAGGGCGGCGATCTCGGTCGTGGCTCGCAGCCCTCGATCACCGACCCCGAGGGTCGCACGGTCGGCGCCACCTATCTGCGCAACAACCTCGACAAGCGATCGATCTGTGTGGATCTGAAAGCTCCCGAGGGCCGTCAGCTCATCCTGGATCTCGCCCCGAAGTTCGACATCGTGTGCGAGAACTTCAAGGGCGGCGCACTGGCCCGCATGGGGCTCGGGTACGACGACATCGCCGCCGTCCATCCCGGCGTGGTGTATCTGTCGGTGTCCGGGTTCGGCAACACGGCCGAGACCCCCTATGACGGCTGGCCGGCCTACGCGGCGGTCGCCGAGGCCATGAGCGGGATCTACGACTACAAGCTCGAGCCGGGTCGTCCGCCGATGGTGTCGCCGGTGGGCGCACTCGGCGACATCGGCACCGCCCTGTTCGGCACCATCGGGGTGCTCGCCGCCCTTCGCCATCGCGATCGCACCGGCGAGGGCCAGTACATCGATGTCGCGATGTTCGATGCCATGGTCTCGATGACCGACCTCGTGACCAACTTCTGGTCGCTGGGTCTGCGCCCCCAGCCCGGGCAGGGACTCGCCATGATCCTCGACGGGTTCGAGGCCTCCAACGGCTGGTTCATCATCCAGATCGGTCGCGAGCATGAGTTCGCCCGTCTCGCCGACCTCGTCGGCCATCCCGAGTGGCTCACCGACGAGCGTCTCTCCACCCGCGCCGGATGGCGCACCCATATCGACGACATCCTGCGACCCGCGATCAAGGAGTGGGCGGCATCGATGACCAATGTCGAGGCCTGCCGGGCGCTCGCCGGGGCCGGCGTCGCCGCCGGTCCGTGCCTCACCGCCCAGCAGGTCATCGATGATCCCCATGTCGCCGCCCGCAACATGCTCATCGAGATCCCCAATCCGCAGGGCGGCGATCCCGTGCTCACCCCGGGCAACCCCATCAAGATGTCGAAGGTCTCCGAGGGTCCCGACCGGCGGATGCCGTGGCTCGGCGAGGACACCGACGACGTGCTGCGAGCCGAACTCTCGCTCGACGACGAAGCCATCGCGCAGCTTCGAGCCGCCGGCGTCATCGCGTGACCGAGCATTCCGAGCATCCCGCGGTGCGGGCGGTGCAGCTCCACGCCGCCAACTGGAACGCCCGTGATCGCGCTGCGTGGCTGGCCCTGTTCGACGACTCGGTCACCTTTGAGGACCCGGTCGGGAAGGCACCGAAACTGGGGCGGACCGCCGCCGAGGGTTCGTGGGACAACTCGTTCACCGAGGGCCGGGTCTGGACACTGCATCCGCAGCGGATCATCCCCGGTGGTGCGCACGAGGCGGCGGTCCTCATGCGCAACCTCGGAGACCTCCACGGGGAGCAGGTGGAGCTCGAGGGGATCGAGATCTATCGGGTGAACGAGCTCGGGCTCATCGTGTCGGTGCGCGCATTCTTCGAGCAGCCCACCGAGTTCGAGCTGAACCCGTTCTTCGTGCCCGAGAGCTGATCGATCCGCCTGACAGTCCAGCCAGATCTCAGGGCCAGGCCGCCGGGAAGGCGTCGACAGTGAGCGCATCGCCGTCGTGCATCGTGGCGTGATGGGCCTTCGTGGGCGCACCGACACGGGTGAGGAATCTGGCGTCGTCGCCGGTGTAGCGGACGCTGATGGCGCGACGGCGGCGGGTGGCGCTGGCATTGCCGTTGGCGCCATGGATCGTGCGGGCGTGATGCACGGTGATGTCGCCGGGTTCGGTGTCGAAGCTGATGATCCGGGCCTCGCCCTTCATCTGCTCGTAGTCCGGAACCTCCTCGCCCTCGGTGCCCGGCAGCGCCATGGTCGTGACGAAGAGATTCGGTCGGTAGGTGGTGCGGTCGAGATGTGACCCGGCGACGAACCTGACGGCGCCGGTGTCGGCGCGCACGGAGTCGAGCGGCACCCAGGTGGTGCAGATCTGCTCGCCGGCGAGATGGAAGTAGGCGAGATCCTGATGGAACGCCGTGCGCTCGCGGGTGCCCGGTTCCTTGACCAGCACGCTGTCCTCGTACAGACGCACGGTGGAACTGCGCAGCAGCGCCGCCACGATCGCCGGCAGCGGCGATCGCAGAGCGAAGTCGAGGAACTCGGACTGCTGGAGCCAGTGGTCAGTGCCGCCCTTGAAGTGTCCACGGGGCACATCCGATGCACCGACGGCTCCGTCGGTGACGAGTTCGACACCACCGCTGCCGAGGGCATCACCCATCTCGGAGAGATCCGCCATGGCCGAGCTCACGAGTGCATCCTCGACCGGCTGCACCATGGACTCGAGCACCGCTGCGGGCATGATCGACCGAAGGCATACAACGCCATCACGCCAGAACGCTTCGATCTCAGCCTCGGTGACTGCCCGGAGCGGTGCAATGTGCGCCATGGGTGACTCCTACATGAAAGAGGTCTCGGCATCGAGGCCGAGTTCGGGGAAGGATCCGAAGGCGATGGGCTGCATGTTGCCGTAGCCCACTCCCCCGCCGACGGGATCGGTGATGCGCACGGCGGTGTCGCGGATCTGGTGGAGCAGGCGGGCGTTCTCGGCGGTGGTGCAATCGGCGATGCGTTCCCCCTCCACATGGAGCGGACCGCGCCACTCGCCGTGATGGTGTCCGTTCCATCCGAAGTACAGACCAGCCCCGAGATGGAACCCGGTGTCGCCGAGCACCTCGACCTGCAGCTCTCGCACCGTACCGTCAGCCATGGTGGCGATGATGCGCCCACCCTGCAGTCGGCGGTTGATCGGGTGATAGGCGAAGTCCTGCTCGACGTCGACGATGGTCTCGATGCGACCGTCGACATGCTCGACGAGCGCACTCGTGGACTTCTGCTGGAAACCCGGGAACATGGTCTTCGCCACGTTGAAGAACATGCCGTAGTTGCTGCCGTCGGGACGCTCGAACAGCAGCGGACTCCAGAAGAACTGGAAGGATCCTCCCTCGAGACCGCCACCGGGTTCGAGGTCGGTGGGCGGAGCGCCCACGTCGTACCGGACACCCCATGAGTGATCGCGGGTGGAGACCCAGGATTCGGGGGTCATCTCGGTGCGCTCGCCGTCGATCTCGACCCAACCGCTGCAGGTCCCGATCTGGTGGTAGCGGACGAGATCGGCCGACACCCTGGTGCCCTGACGATTATGTGTGCGTTCCTCCATCTGCGGCGGCAGGATCCGCTCGAACAACCAGTCGAAGGCGATGGGCTGCACATCGTTGGGTTCGCAGATGAAGCGGATCTTCTCGAGCGGTTCGACGATCTCGTACCGGATCGGACCGGCGCCGAGCAGCTCGCGGTCATCACCGAGCCGACGGCTTCCGCGGACCGTGATCTGTTCGGTGCCCCGGGAGATCCCGGCGTAGCAGTCCATGACGTTGCGATTGGCGTACTTGCCGAGTCCGAACCCGAGCTGCAGGCTGCCGTCCCTGGCCATGGCCATGGCGCAGACCTTCTCGGTCCAGGCGGGATCGCTCGTTCCGACCACGGCGACGGTGTCGGGGATCTGGTGGTTGAACCATTCGTCGGCGGCGCCGAGCGGGCCGATCGGGTTGTTCATCTCAGACCAGCCAGCGCGAGAGGGAGTCGATGACGCAGGCCGGTCGATCGCTGCCCTCGATCTCGATGGTGATGCGCACGAGGGTCTGCAGACCGCCGTTGACATCGGTGACCTCCATGAGTTCGGCACCGGCACGGATGCGGTCGCCGACCTTGACCGGCGAGGGGAAGCGGACCTTGTCGACGCCGTAGTTGATGCCCGCCGAGAAACCCCTGGTCTCGATGATCTGGGGGAGGAAGAAGTTCGACAACGACATCGTGAGATAGCCGTGTGCGATGGGCGCACCGAAGGGGCCGGCTGCCGCCCGCTCGGGGTCGACATGGATCCACTGATGGTCGCCAGTGGCGTCGGCGAAGGTGTTCACGCGGTCCTGCTCCATGAGGAGCCAGTCACTGAAGCCGAGATGGGTGCCGACTGCGGCACGCACGGCGTCGGGGCCGTCGAGGATGGTCTGGGCGGTCATCAGTTGCCTCCGGTGAGTCGTTCGAGGGTGGCGTCGGCCTCGGCGATGATGCGCTGGATGAGTTCGTCGGCGGTGGGGAGATCGCCGATGACCCCGACCACCTGACCGGTGGGCAGGATGCCGGCACCGAGCTCGCCATCGCACAACGTGGCCTTGGTGAGCATGGGGGTGTTGCCGGCCATGATCACCTCGGCCCACGACAGTTCCATGCGCTTCTTCATGTCGCGACCCTCCTGCGCCATCTTGAGCCAGGAGATGCCGGTGTACTTCTTGAACCGGGCGGCGTTGAGCACCGCCTTCGGGACCGCGGTGATCGGGCTCGCGGAATCCATCTGCTCCACGAGGTCGGTGCGGATGACCCGATGCGGTGCGCCATCGATCTTCGTGGTGACGATGGTGCCGGTGACCCCGGTGCCGAGATAGGCCTTCTTCACCTCGAGCGGGACGGCCGAGTCGGAGGTGAGCAGGAAGCGGGTGCCCATGGCGACACCACTGGCGCCGTAGGCCAGCGCGGCCACGAGACCACGACCGTCGAAGTATCCACCGGCGGCGACCACGGGCACAGCGCCACCGACAACATCGACGACCTCGGGAAGCACGAGCGAGGTCGGGACCGAACCGGTGTGACCACCACCCTCGCCACCCTGCACGAGGATGGCGTCGACGCCCCATTCCATGACCTTCTCGGCATGACGCTTGGCGCCGATCGAGGGCATGACCTTGATCCCATGATCATGCAGGTACTCGATGAGATCCTTCTTCGGCGCCTGCGCGAACGAGGCCACCGGGATCCCCTCGGCGATGAGCAGATCGAGTCGCTGACGGATGTCGTCAGCATCGGCGCGGAGATTGACCCCGAAGGGGGCCGAGGTGCGGCGCTTGGTCTCGGCGATGGCGGCGACGAGTTCCTCGAAGGTCATCGTGGCCGAGGCGATGATGCCGAACGCCCCGGCATTGCTCGTGGCCGAGACCAGCTTGGGCCCGGCCACCCAGCCCATACCGGTCTGGACGATCGGATAGCGGCATCCGAGCAGGTCGAGCAGCGGCGTGTGGAGTGCGGCGTGCATCAGGCCGGGAGCTCACGGTCGCGGAACGACTTCGGATCGAGCACCTCTCGCAGCATCGCCAGTTCCTCATCGGTGGGCATGCGCGTGGTGGGCACGTCGTCGCCGATGACGAGTTCGAAGCTGCACGCCTCGGTGATGTCGCTGAGGTTCACGCCCGGATGGACCGATGCCACTCGCATGCGGTGATCAGGGGTGTTGAAGTCGAAGACACCGAGGTTGGTGACCACCCGGCGGATCTCATGATGCGCCTTCACCCAGTCGCCGAGCTCGGCCGCCCGGTCGTATCCGATGCCCGACACGGTGTCGACCTTCTCCACGAACACCCGGTTGGTCTGGTTGCCGATGAAGTAGGAGGTCGTGTGGTTGATGGTGTTGCCCGGGGCGCCGCGCACACCGAGCAGCTGCGACTTGGGCCGGTCCCAGGATCCGATGTTGGCGATGTTCTGGTTGCCATGGGCGTCGATCTGACTGGCGCCCATCACGACATGGCGACGACCGCCCCAGAGCGTGTCGAACACCGAGCGGAACGGCACCCAGCCCTCGATCTGCTTGTCGGTGCCGCCGACCGCGAGGTTGTTGGCCACGAAGAACGCCTCGCCGTCGGAGACGAGGAGATCGGGTTCGAAGGTGGCCCGGGCCAGACGTGCGCCGAGCATGGGGATGGTGCCCATGCCCGAGGCGAAGATCTCGCCATCGCCCCGGAAGGTGTCGGCCACGGCCGCCACACAGATCTCACCGAGTGTGATGTCGCTCATCGCGATGCCACCGCCTTCTGGTAGTCGGCCTCCGAGCCGGAGAGATAGGTGTCGACGAACGCCTGCCAGGTCTCGGGGTCCTTGGCGGCGTTGGCGTACTCCTTCTGGAACGCCTCGTCACGCTCATAATCGGGCTGACAGTTCGTGAAGTGCGCCCCGTTGGGCGCCTCGATCACACCATCGACCATGGAGCGATTGATCTTCATCGTGTGGAAGGTGCCGTTCTCGAGGAGTTCGGCGGTGGGCACGACCTTCTCGACCGACATGAACCGGCGACCGGGCGCAGCGGCGTTGAGGAACAGGTCGTCGAAGTAGAGATCGGGGCCGAGGAACTGGGCGTTGCCGCGCTCATCGGCACGGTTGAGATGCACGAAGGCGGCGTCGAGGGTGAGTGCCGGCACGGCGAGCAGCTCCTCACCGTCGGCGTACGGGCTGGAGACCGTGCGCAGGAACGGGGAGTTCTTCACGACATCGGAGCCCAGACCGGCCCGGGTGGGGAGGAACGGCAGACGCAGCGACGCGGCGTACAGACCCCACTGGAGCATCCCTTCGTCGTACTCGACGACCTCGGGGATGGTGCCGTTCTGGCGGGCGAGGCGGAAGTGCGGCTCGAGCGCGATGGAGTCCAGTGACACGAAGCCGTACACCAGGCGCTTCACCTTGCCGGCGGCGCACAGCAGACCGACATCGGGGCCTCCGTAGGAGACGATCGTGAGATCGGTGAGGGGTGAGCGCAACAGCGCCCGCACCAGCGACATGGGCTTGCGGCGCGAGCCCCAACCGCCGATGCCGATCGTCATGCCGTCGGAGAGCGTGGCGATCGCCTCGTCCTCGGTCATCCGCTTGTCAGCCATCAGGATTCCTTCTTCTTCGAGTTGTGCCCGTGCTCGACGAAGTCGTCGCGCAGTTCATCGGACACCCCGGACAGGTTGAGTTCGAACGTGAAGCCCTGTTCGAAGCGGTAGCTCTTCTTGACGTCCCAGAGGTCGATGCCGTTGAGACTCTCCTTGGCGGCCCGGATGACCACCGGCGACTTGGCGGCGATGTTGCCGGCGATCTCACGGGCGGCGGCGAGGAGATCCTCACGGGGCACGACCCGTGACACCGAACCCCACTCGTGGAGCTGCTGGGCGGTGGCATTGGCCGAGGTGTAGACCATCTCTCGCATCTTGTGCTGCGGCACCAGGCGGGAGAGATGGGTGGCTGCACCAAGTGCGCCGCGATCCACCTCGGGGAGCCCGAAGAAGGCATCATCGGAAGCCACGATCACATCGGCGTTGCCGACCAGGCCGATCCCACCGCCGACACAGAAACCGTTGACCGCCGCCACGACAGGGACCGGGCACTCATAGACGGCGGCGAAGGCGGCGTAGCAGCCCTTGTTGGCCCCGATGAGCGCACCGAATCCCTCCGTGTTCTGCATCTGCTTGATGTCGACACCGGCGTTGAACCCCCGGCCCTCGGCCCGCAGGATCACCACCCGGACGTTCGGATCCTCACCGAGTCGACGCACGGAATCAGCCAGCTCGAACCACTCGGCGACTGTCAGCGCATTGACCGGTGGGCAGTTCTGGACGACCTCGGCGATGCCGTCGGTCCCGATGCTCACGTCGATACCCATGGGGTGCGACGCTACTCGCTGACCTGACGATCAGTCAGATGCGCAGCGGCGATGTCCGGGGCCCGCAGGACCACTCGCTAGGGTTCCCGACGGACCGACGCCGAAGGACGTGAGCATGGCACTCGAGATCGATCTGACCGGCCGTACCGTGCTGGTCACCGGTGGCACCAAAGGGGTCGGACGCGGCATCGCCAGCCGATTCGCGCAGGCCGGCGCCACCGTCGTGGTGTGCGCCCGACGCGAGGCCGAGATCCCGCTGGCCACCGACTGGCACTTCATCCCGGCCGATCTCCGTGATGGCGAGGCGGCCTGGGCGGCGGTGGACGCCGCCGTCGAGCTCACGGGCCGTCTCGACATCGTGGTGAACAACGCCGGCGGCTCACCTCCCGCTGATTCGGCCGAGGCCAGCCCGAAGTTCACCCAGCGGATCGTGGAACTCAACCTGCTGGCCCCGTACTACGTGGCGCAACGAGCCCACCATCACATGGCATCGCAGCCGGGGGGCGGCTCGATCATCAACATCGGCAGCGTGGTGTCCAACCGCCCCTCCCCCACCACGGCGGCCTACGGCGCGGCGAAGGCCGGGCTCAAGCAGCTCACCACCACCCTCGCCATGGAGTGGGCGCCCGCCGTCCGGGTCAACACCATCACCGTCGGCCTCATCCTCACCGAACAGGCGGCGCTGTTCTACGGCGAGGGCGAGACCCGGCGCCGGATCGAGGACGGGATCCCCATGGGCCGGTTCGCGCTGCCGTCCGATGTCGGCGACATCGCCGTGTGGTTGGCCAGTGATCTCGCCTCCTATGTCACCGGCGCCGAGATCGCCGCACACGGTGGCGGCGAACGGCCACCGTTCCTCGGCGCCGAATGAGCAGCGAGCGCGCCGCCGACACCGAACGGGTGCGCCACTGGCTGGAGACCTCCTTCGGCGGCACGGTCCTGCGCATCCATCGACAGCCGCGTTGGCGACCCGTGTGGTTCGCCGACGTCGAGCGCGACGGCGTCATCCATGAACTCGTCGTGCGCGGCGATCGCACCGACATGCCGCTCATCTTCCCGCTGCACCATGAGATGACCCTGCAGTCGATGCTGCACGAGCGGGGCATCCCCACACCGGCGGTGCGTGGCTGGATCGACGAACCGATGGCCTATGTGATGGATCGCGTCGGAGGTCAGCAGGATTTCTCCGGCTGCAGCACGGCACAGCGCGATGCCGCAGTGGACGACTACCTGCAGATCCTCGCCCGGATGCATGCGCTCGATGTCGAGGAGTTCGCAGCTGCGGGGATCATGCGTGCCGCATCACCCGAACGCTCGGGCGAGCTGGGACGCAGCCGCTACGAGCAGGTGTTCCGCAGCACGAAGAACGGACCCGATCCGTTCATGGAGTTCTGTCTCGGCTGGCTGCGACGGCACCCGCCGCGTTCCCAGGGCCGCGAGTCGGTCATCTGCTGGGATTCCGGCCAGTTCCATCAGGCCGATGGTCACATCGTCGCCGTGCTCGATCTCGAGATCGGCCATATCGGCGATCCGATGATGGATCTCGCCGCCTGGCGCATGCGCGACACCATCGTCGGGTACGGCGAGTTCCCGGCGCTCCACGCCCGCTACGAGGAACTGACCGGCACGACGGTCGATCTCGAGGCGCTCATGCGCCATCACTTCATGTTCACCCTCACCAACCAGCTCGCACTGGGTCAGGCGGTGCGCCGGCCCGGGGTCGACACCGACCTCATGACGAACATGCAGTGGTGCTACGAGACCAACCTGTTCGCCACCGAGGCGCTCGGCGAGCTCCTCGACATCGAGCTGCCCACGGTGGCCGAACCCGCCAGCACCGGCAGTCGGGCATCCACCGCCGTGGATCATCTCGCGGAGGTGCTCCGGTCGCTGTCGGTCGGCGAGGGTGCCGTCGAGGACGACTTCCTGCGGTATCGCCTGCGGGCACTGTTCCGGGAGGCCCGTCACGCCGCCCGCGCCATCGAGGTCGGCGACGCCGTGAGCTCCGACGATCTCGATGATCTCCACCAGCTGCTCGGCCATCGACCCACGGACTGGGCCGCCGGCGAGGCCGCACTCGAAGCGTTCGTGCTCGCCGATGCCGACACGGGCGCCCACGACGAACAGCTCGTGCGCCTCTTCCACGCCCGCAATCTGCGGGCCCATCAGCTCCTCGGTCCCCCGGGCTCAGCGATGGCCACGCATCTGCCCATCCAGACCTTCCGCTGAGCACGACGAGCCTGCGGAACGGCTCGCCACAGCAGTCGTCGTGATGGTCCTGATGATCCGGATGGGACCGTGGCGGCCCCGCAGGGCCTGCTCGCCGGGATCAGGCCCGTTGGCTCGAGACCGAGACGACCTCGCCGGTCATGTAGGAGCTGTAGTCCGAGGCGAGGAACACCATGACGTTGGCGACCTCCCAGGGCTCGGCTGCGCGGCCGAAGGCCTCGCGCTGGGTGAGCTCCGCGAGGGTCTCCTCGGTGGTGGCCTTGGCGAGGAACGGGTGCATGGCCAGGCTCGGTGCCACCGCATTGACCCGCACGTTGTGCGGTGCGCCCTCGATGGCTGCGCACCGGGTGAGCGCCATGACGCCGGCCTTGGCCGCGGCGTAATGAGCCTGACCCTCCTGGGCCCGCCAGCCGAGCACGGAGGCGTTGTTCACGATGACACCGCCGCCGTTCGCGTAGAGGTACTGCAGTTCGGCCCGCATGCAGCGGAAGGTGCCGTTGAGGGTCACGTCGAGCACGAGGTTCCACTGATCGTCGGTCATGTCGACGATGGGGACCTCACCCCCGAGGCCGGCGTTGTTGATGATGATGTCGAGCCCACCGAGCGCCTCGGCCGCCCCAGAGATGAGCGCCTGCACATCGGCTTCGACCGTGACATCGCAGGGGATGCCGATCACACCGAGCTCGGCGGCGGACTCGGCGCAGCGGCGCTCATGCTTGTCGGAGATCACCACGATGGCCCCCTCCTCGACACAGCGTCGGGCGGCCTGGAAGCCGATGCCGGTGCCGGCCGCTGCGGTGACGAGCACCTTCTTCCCGGCGAGCAGGCCGTGGCCCGGGACGTAGGTCGGCGAGGTGGTGCTCATCGGGGTTGTGGCTCCTTGGGCAGACCGAGCACACGTTCACCGAGCACATTGCGCTGGATCTCGTTGCTGCCGCCGTAGATGGTCTCGGATCGGGTGAACAGGAACATCTTCTGATCGAGGGTGAGTTCGTAGGGGAAGCCCTCGGCGATCTGGCTGTCGAGGCCACCGATGTCCATGGCGAGCTCACCGAGATCGCGATGCCAGGTGCCCCAGAACAGCTTGGAGATCGATGCCTCGGGACCGGGGACGCCCGAACCCATCGACCGCAGCGCGTTCCACTGCATGAGCTTCAGGCCGGTGTGGGCGGCGGCGAGTCGCTGACGCATGCGGGGATCAGCGGCGACTCCCCGGCGCTTGGCCTCGGCGATGAGGTTGGTGAGTTCGCGTTCGAAGCCGACCTGCTGGGCGAGGGTGGAGATGCCGCGCTCGAGCGCCAGCAGATCCATGGCCACACCCCATCCCTTGCCGGGTTCACCGACGATGAGCGACGCATCGGTGACGGCATCGGAGAAGAACACCTCGTTGAACTCACCACCGCCGGTGATCTGGACGATGGCACGGGCCTCGACGCCCGGCTGGTCCATCGGGACGAGCAGGAACGAGAGCCCCTTGTGACGGGCCGAACCCGCCTCGGTGCGCGCCACCACGAAGCACCAGTGCGAGACATGGGCGAGCGAGGTCCAGACCTTCTGCCCGTTGATCACCCACTGATCGCCGTCGAGGACGGCACGGGTCTGCACATTGGCGAGATCGGAGCCGGCGTTGGGCTCGCTGTAGCCCTGGCACCACCGCTCCTCGCCGCGCAGGATCGGCGGGAGGAATCGTTCGCACTGCTCGGGGGTGCCGTGCTCGATGAGCGTCGGGCCGAGAAGGTTCTCGCCCATGTGGTTGACCCGCCCCGGCGCCTCGGCCCGGGCGTACTCCTCGGCCCAGATGATCTGCTGGGCCACGGTGGCATTGCGTCCTCCGAACTCCACCGGCCAGCCCAGCCCGATCCAGCCGGCCTCACCGAGCACCAGTTCCCAGCGCTCGCGGATCTCGAAGCCGATCTCCTCGTCGCCGGGACCGCCGCGCCCCTTCAACGAGGCGAACTCGCCGATCAGATTCGCGCTGAGCCAGTCCTGCGCTGCGGCGCGGAACTCCTCATCGGACACGGTTGAGACATCGACAGGAAGACCCATGTGATCACGAACTCCAGGGGGGCGGGGAGACCGCCGATCGTATTGGTCAGACGTCGAGTTTGAGAACCCGTGCGGCGTTGCCACGGAGGAACTTCGGCCACACGTCGTCCTTGAACGGGACGTTCTTCATCTCGGTCATGATCCGCTCGAGCGACAGACCCATCGGAAAGTACCCGGCGTAGATGATCTTGTCGGCGCCGCGGGTGTTCGCGTAGTCGATGATGCGCGGGTCGTAGTGCTTGGGGGCGAACGCGGAGGTCGAGTAGTGCAGCCCCGGCCACTTCAGCATGAGCTTGACCATGAGCTCGGTCCAGGGCTGGCAGCCGTGACGGGACACATAGGTGAGCTCGGGGAAGTCATACATCACCTCGTCGACATGCTCGACATGCTGGCACTGGAACTTGAGACGCGGCCCGGGGATCCCGGTGCAGACGAACACCGGGATGTCGAGCTCACAGGCCTTCGCGTAGATGGGGTACATCTTCTTGTCGTTGATGGCGACCTGCGGGAAGCAGCCGGCCGGGAACATGCTGATCGAGCGGGCACCCCAGGTCTCGTGGGCGCGGACGATCTTCTCGATCCCCTTCATGCCCTCGTTGGGGTCGGCACCGACGGAGGCGACGAACCGATCCGGGTAGCGCTTGATGGCCTCCTCGCCGGTGGACTCGGCGCCGTCCTCACCGTTGCCACCGACACCGACCATGCCGATCTCGATGCCCCAGCGATCCATCTGGTCGAGGGTGAAACCCACCGGATCGGTGGACTCGCGCAGTTCCTTCTCCTTGTCCGGCGGGGACTTGAACATGTACTCGGCCGGGAACTCGAACTCGTCCTTGGACTGGGCGTCCTTGGTCTGCTTGGTGATGAAGGCGTACTGGGCCTTGAGGTCGCGGGCCGGGAAGCCGATCATCGTGTCGATGGCTCGGATATCGCTGGGCATGGCCATGGTCGTGTGTCCCCCCTGGACGAGATGGTGTGCCGGCAATCTACGACATCGCTGACCGGCCGATGAAAAGGGCCCGACCGCAATGCGGTCGGGCCCCGGGTGCTGCTCGGAACAGGTCGATCAGCGACCGGCGATGCGGTCGGCCTGCTCGCGCTGCTCGAAGATCAGACGGATCAGCCAGAAGCGGAAGTAGCGGCGCAGGGACATCACGATGAACAGCGCCGCACCGACCACGGCGAGCGTGAGGCCCAGCGTGCCGAGGGCGGCGTAGTCGTCGGTGAACACGATCTGGCCCTTGAGCGGGGCCGAGCTCGAGATCGAGGCGTAGCTGATGATGCTCAGCACGATGCCGGCGATCATGAGCAGCGCGCCGAGGATCACCCATGTGCGCTCGGGGTTCGCCTTGCCTCCGGTGACCTTGAGGCTGTCGACCTCGGCCTGGAACTCCTGCAGACGGGGCGATGGATTGGTGGTGTCGCTCATGGTTTCTCCTTGGTCATTTGAGAGTTGGATTCGTTCGAGATGGTCGGTGGTGGATCGACCGGACAGCGAGACAGCGGGATGGGTCAGTGATGCGGTTCCGACGAGCCGCCGAGATAGGCCTCGGTGAGTTCCTCGGCGATCTCCTGGGGCGGGCCGGTGCGGGTGATGCGGCCGTGCAGCATGATCGAGGCCACATCGGCGATGCCGAGCACCGCCTGGGCGAACTGCTCGACCACGAGGATGGAGACGCCCTGGCTGGCGAGCGCCGCCACCCGCTCGTAGAGCTCCTCGACGATCAGCGGGGCGAGGCCCATCGAGAGCTCGTCGAGCAGCAGCAGCGCCGGGTTCGCGGCCAGCGATCGGGCCATTGCCAGCATCTGCTGCTCGCCACCGGACATGGTGCCGGCGATCTGCTTGCGCCGTTCCTTGAGCCGCGGGAACTGGGCGAACGCGGTCTCCTGCATCTCGGACATCGAGACACCGGTATGGGTGAACATCCGGAGGTTCTCGGTGACGGTGAGGTTCGGGAAGATGCCGCGACCCTCGGGGATCAGGCACACGCCGGCACGGGCGAGGGCATCGCTGCTCACACCGTTGACCTCACGGCCGCTGATGACGAGCTGACCGGCGGAGGGCACGATCTGCCCGCTGCACACGCTGAGCGTGGTGGTCTTGCCGGCACCGTTCGGGCCGAGCAGTGCGTGCACCTGCCCGGGCTCCACGGTGAGTGACACCCCGTGGAGCACGTCGATGGTGCCGTACCCGCCACGGATGCCGCGGAGTTCGAGGATCGGGGTCATGAGGCATCCTCCGTTGCGTCGGTACCGAGATAGGCGGCCTGCACCGTGGGATTGGCCTGGACCTCGGCCGGGGTGCCGCTGGCGATGACCCGACCGAAGTCGAGCACGTAGATGTACTCGCAGATCCCCATGACGAAGGACATGTCGTGCTCCACCAGCAGGATGCCGAGACCGTCCTCGGCGACGAGTCGACGCAGCAGCGCCGCCATCTCCTCGGTCTCCTCCTCGGTGAGGCCGGACGAGGCCTCGTCGAGCAGCAGCAGCCGTGGGTTGGTGGCGAGCGCACGGGCGAGCTCCACGAGCCGGGCCGTGCCGGTGGGCAGCGTGCCCACCATGAACTCCGAGACATCGGCGATGCCGACCTTCTCGAGGATCTCGTCGGTGACCGCCCGGGGGTCGAAGCCTGACTTGTCCCAGGAGCGACGCTGCTCGGCGGCGACCATGATGTTCTCGCGGGCGGAGAGCGAGCCGAACACCTCGAGCTTCTGGAAGGTGCGGGCGATGCCGAGTCGGGCCCGCTTCGACGGTGACTTGCCGGTGATGTCGACACCCTCGAGCAGCACCTTGCCCGACGTGGGTTCCTGGAGACCGGTGATGACGTTGAAACAGGTGGTCTTGCCGGCGCCGTTGGGCCCGATCAGACCGGTGACCCGACCGGCGTGCACCTCGATGCTGGCCTGTGAGACGGCCTGCAGCACGCCGAAGCGGACCACGACCTCGTTCGTCGAGAGCAGAGCGGTCATGCGGTCACCCCCGTGGTCGGGACCATCGGATGTTCATCGACGGCATCAGCGATGCTGAGCACCCGATCGAGCTGCGCCACCTTCTCCGAGGTGAACGGACGGTCGATACCGAGATCGTTGATGTCATCGCGACCGATGTCCTGATCGCGTGTTCGTTGGTCGAGCAACGCCTTCTCCTCACGGGCATCAGCACGCCACGGGAGCAGCCCGGCGAGATCGCGACCCGTGTAGAACACTGCGCCCTCGGGACGGTAGGCCATGGCCACTGCGGCGATGCCGGGACCGATGAGGCTGACCTGGGTGAGCCAGGTGGGATTGCCCATGACCTCCGACAGCGCCGGGAACGAGGCCAGACCGACCAGACCCATGAAGGCCGCCACCGGATAGCGCACGCCCTGCACGGCGAGCAGCAGCACCAGCGGGAGCCCGAGGAACATCGGGAACGAATCCACACGCAGGGCGCCCTGGGACAGACCGAGCATGCATCCGGCGAAACCGGCCATGGCACCCGACAGCATGAACACCGCCATCTTGGTGGTGGTGAGGTTGATACCGATGGTGGCCGAGGCGGCCGGCGAATCGGACATGGCGATCCATCGCCGTGCCCAGCGGCTGCGACGCATCAGTTCGAGCATGAAGAACAGAATGGCGAACATCACGATCAGGAAGATCACGAACGCCTTGCGATCGGCGGCATCGGAACTGATGTGGATGCCGAAGATGTCGAGCGGCTTGAAGAGCACACCGGTGGCGGAGGGGTCGATCATCTTGGGATGTCTGACGATGACCTTGTCGGTGAACTCGGCGAAGGCCAGTGTGGCGAGGGCCAGGTACAACCCCTTGAGACGCAGCGCCGGCAGTGCGATGAGCAGGCCGAGCGGCGCACACACCATCATCACGAACAGGATGCCGATCGGACTGCCGTTCTGGCCGCCGAAGTGCGAGAACAGCACAGCGCCGATGCCGGCGATGGCGAAGTTGGCGAAGCTGACCTGTCCGGCCCAGCCGATGAGCGGGACCAGCGACAGCATGATGAGACCGAAGATCAGGAAGCCGACGCCGCGGCCGAGCCACACCGCCGACCGTTCGCCGAAGGTCGTTCCGCTGAACCACGGGATCCAGCCGTTGGCCCAGGCGCCCACGAGGGCGATCATCACACCACCGCCGAGCGCCGCTTCCCATGGCTTGGTGAGGCGCTCGGTGCGCTTGGTGAGGCGGACCTTGCCGGTCTCGAGGCGGGCCTGCGGCAGGAACAGCAGGGCCACGAACAGGATCACGCAGGGGATGGCCTGCGGCGCGTAGTTCCAGTCGGTGCCGAAGTTGAGATACACGCTGGAGAACGCTTCGGAGAGACCGATGATGAGACCGCCGACGAACACCATCGGCAGGCTCTTGAGCTGTGCGATGGCGGCTGCAGCAGCGGCCACGACGATGACCAGCGCGAGGTTCTCCACCACGAGCCCGGTCTCGGGGGCGATCAGGATGCCGGCGAGGCCGGCGGTCATGCAGCCCAGCGACCATGAGGCGCCGGAGATGACGGAGGACTTGGCGCCGGTGAGACCGGCGAGGCTGCGGCTGTCGACCACGGCTCGCATCGAGATGCCGAGGCGGGTGCGGTACAGCAGGAATCGCAGCGCCACGGCCACGAGGAGGGCGATCACCACGGTGATGATGCGATGCCAGGTGGCGACGACGTCGCCGAGATGCACACCCTTGGTGCCCTCGAAGAAATGGGGCACGCTGCGGGGCGACTTGGGGGTCCAGATCGTGAGGGTGATGCCCATGAAGGTGAGCATCAGACCCACGGTGACCATGAGCTGCACCACCAGCGCCGCATCACGGAGCCGACGCATGATCACGCGGTCGAGGGCGATACCGATCGCCGGGGCGATGATGAGCAGGGTGATGGCGATCGAGAGCAGGGTGGGCAGTCCCCATTTCACGGTGAGCTGCCAGTAGCAGAACGCGAGGAAGCAGCCGATGGCGGCCTGGGCGAAGTTGAAGATGCCGGTGGTGGCATAGGTGACCACGAGGCCGGCGGCCGAGATGGCGTAGATGCCTCCGAGTGCGATGCCGACCACGAGGAACGTGGCGATCGTCTGACCCGAGACCGACGCGGTGCCCCAGTTCGAATGCACGACGAACGCGACGATCAACGCCACGACCAACGCCGAAATCAGCCTGGGACTGAACTTGAGCGGCATCTTCCCCCCGATGACATGAGCTCATGGAACTGCTGTGGAACTGCTGTGCTGCGGATTGCTGTGCTGCGGACTGCTGGACTGCTGTGCTGCCGACTGCGAGATCGACCGCGTGGAGGGGACCGGTGGTGACCGGTCCCCTCCCCGACGGATGTCCTAGTGGACCTTCGCTGCAGCGGCAGCGGGGTCGTAGTTGGCGATGGTGACCACGTTGGAGGGGTCACACACGAACTCGCCGGGCTTGCCGTTGATGCGGGTGAACGATCCACCCTTGATCTGCATCATGACGAAGCAGTCGGAGAAGCCCTTCGGGCCCTTGGCGCCCATGGTGCCACCGGCGTTGAAGTCGGTGATCGACATCATGGTCTTGAGCACGCTCGCCCGGGTGATGCCGTTGGGGCCGTCAGCGGCGACGATCTTGTCGATCGTGGCCTTGAACAGCATGCCCGCCTGCCAGGCCTGCATGCCGAACGAGTCGGGCTTGCCACCGACAGCGTCGATGTAGGCCTTGAGGTTGGCGTTGTCGGCAGCCTCTTCGAACGGCAGGAACTGGAACCACACGTAGGTGTTGTCGACGGCTGCGCCCTCGGCCTTGAACTTCTCGGTGTAGCAGGCCAGCGAGCAGGCCCAGGTCTTCACACCGGTGTAGCCCTGTGCTGCGGTCTCCTTGCGCATCTTGATCATGGCGGTGTCAGCGGAACCGTTGTAGAGGAAGTTGCCGCTGTTGTCCTTGAGGGACTGCACGAACGGCGTCATCGCCGTCTGCTGCATGCTGCCACTGACCTTGAACGAGTCGTAGACATCGATGCCGGTGTCGATGGCGCCCTGCACCTGGTAGGTGGCGGACTGCACCGTGGTGGGCAGATCGCCCGGGATCAGCCAGATGCCCTTGGAGTCCGGGACGGTCTTGGCGTAGTACTTGTCGGCGCCGACGAAGACCTTGAGGTCACGGGCACCCTTCGGGATGGAGCCATCAGCGGGGCAGGTCTCGGCCACGGCCTGGATGACCCAGGCGTTGGGAGCGCACTGCTCGTTGATGTCGTTGGCCAGCGCCACGAAGTCGGGAAGACCGGTGGCCTTGCCCGCCTTGTCGGTGCAGTTGCCGATCACGGAGGTGTCCGGGTTGAACAGCGAGTTGCCACCCACCATCGCCAGTGCGGTCTTGCAGGCGTTGATGATGCCGTTCTTGGACTCCTCGGGGCTCAGCTTGGAGTCCCATGCCTCGACCTTGAGCTGACGGCAGCCGATGCCACCGTTGGCGTTGACGTACTTGGCATAGCCGTTCATGGCATCGACGTTGCCCTGGAACAGACCAGGAGCGAGCGACGAACCGGTGTCAGCCGAGACCTCGACGGTGATCTCGGAGGCCGAGACACCGATCTCGGTGGCCTCGAGCGTGGCGCCCTTGCACTTGGCATCGGCGGCGCTGGTGGTGCTGGTGTTGCCATTTGCACTGTCTGACCCGCTCCGGCCGCAGGCACCAGCAACAAGGCTGACGCTCAACGCCGCAGCGAGAAGAGCTACGCGGTAACGCTTCACAGAATTCCCCCTGGGATTGTTGATGACGGATCGAGACTGTAACGCATGGACAGGACGCTCCGTGACAGAAGCCACACCCGCCTCGATCAGCCTGTTCGCGAGTCGTCCATGAGCTGGAACCGCATGGCTCCTGCACATGGACGACCGTGACGAACACTCCCCGTCGCTGCGTCAGGCGGTGATCGCCTGACGCAGCGAGGGGCGCAGACTCAGTGGACCTTGCCGGCCTCGGCGGCAGGATCGAAGTTGGCGATGGTGATCACGTTGGACGGTTCACAGGTGAACTCGCCGGGCTTGCCGGTCACCCGGGTGAACTTCCCACCGTTGATCTTGAGCACCACCATGCAGTCGGAGAAGCCCTTGGCGCTCTTCGGGCCCATCGTGCCGCCGGCGGTGAAGTCGGTGATCGTCTTCATCGTCGAGATGGTGCTGGTGCGGGTGATGCCGTTGGGGCCGTCAGCGGCGACGATCTTGTCGATCGTGGCCTTGAAGAGCATGCCCGCCTGCCAGGCCTGCATGCCGAACGAGTCGGGCTTGCCACCGACCGAGTCGATGTAGGCCTTGAGGCTGGCGTTGCTGTCGGCCTCCTCGAAGGGCAGGAACTGGGTCCAGACATAGGTGTTGTCCACGGTGGCACCCTCGGCCTTGAACTTCTCGGTGTAGCAGGCCAGCGAGCAGGCCCAGATCTTCACACCGTCGTAGCCCTGCGCCGCGGTCTCCTTGCGCATCTTGATCATGTTGGCGTCGTTCGACCCGTTGTAGACGTAGTTGGACTTGCTGTCCTTGAGGGTCTGGACGAACGGCGTGAACCCGGCCTGCTGCAGCGAGCCACTGGTCTTGAAGGCGTCGACCACATCGATGCCGACCTGACGGTTGGCCTGGATCTGGTAGGTGGCGGACTGCACCGTGGTGGGCAGATCGCCCGGGACCAGCCAGATGCCCTTGAGGTCGCTCTGCTGGGACTGGAGGTACTTCAGGAACCCGACATAGGACTTGAGATCACGCGGTCCGGTCGGCGGCTTGCCATCAGCGGGGCAGGTCTCGGCCACGGCCTGGATGACCCAGGAGTTGGGAGCGCACTGCTCGTTGATGTCGTTGGCCAGGGCCACGAAGTCGGGAAGACCGGCGGGCTGACCGGCCTTGTCGACGCAGTTGCCCAGCACGGCGACGTCAGGGTTGAACAGCGAGTTGCCACCGACCATCGCCAATGCGTTCTTGCAGGCGTTGATGATGCCGTTCTTGGACTCCTCTGGGCTCAGCTTGGAGTCCCATGCGATGACCTTGAGCTGACGGCAGCCCACGCCACCGTTGGCGTTGACGTACTTGGCATAGCCGTTCATGGCATCGACGTTGCCCTGGAACAGGCCAGGAGCGAGCGACGAGCCGGTGTCGGCCATGACCTCGACGGTGATCTCCGAGGCAGAGACGCCGATCTCGGTGGCCTCGAGCGTGGCGCCCTTGCACTTGGCATCGGCGGCACTGGTGGTGTTGGTGTTGCCGTTGGCACCTTCCGAACTGCTGCGACCGCAGGCACCAGCCAGAAGGCTGATGCTCAGCGCTGCAGCGAGGAGTGCGACGTGGTGACGCTTCACTGGTTTCCCCCCCGGGATCGTTGAATGGTGACGCGACCATAACGCGTCCGGGGTGTTGACGTGACGGAAGTCACAGAACCACACATCTGGGGGTGGCGGCGCCGAACGGGCCGCTCATCGTGCCGAACGGGCCGACGACGGAGTCGACTCGGGTCGGCGAGCGATGCGCCGGGATCAGGCGGTGATGCCGCCGTCCATCACCATGATCGAGCCGGTGATGTAGCGGGCCTCATCGGATCCGAGGTAGGCGAACAGCGAGGCGAGCTCCTCGGGCTGTGCGGTCTCGACGTTGTCGCGCGACATCTTGCGCATGCGGTTCCAGTCGACGCCCTCGGGAGGCATGAACGCCGCGTACATGTTGGTGACCACACCACCGGGCGACACCGCATTGATGCGGATCGGCGTGTCGTACTCGGTGGCGAGCGCCTTGGTGAGACCGACGACGCCGGCCTTCGAGGAGCAGTACCCCGCGCTCCAGGGCTGGCCCATGATGCCGGCGGTGGAGGCGGTGTTGACGATGACACCATGACCGCGCTCGACCATCTGCGGCAGCACGGCGCGGCACATGAGGAACGTGCCGGTGAGGTTGATGGCGATCATGCGGGCGTAGACACCCGGGTCGATGAGATGGGACTCGGCGAACCCGCCGATGCCCGCCACGTTGCACAGCATGTCGATCTGCCCGAACTGCTCGGTGATGGCGGCGATGGTGGACTCGACGGTGGCCCAGTCACTCACATCACAGGCCAGGCCGATGGCGTTGTCGCCGATGCCCGCCGCGGTCTCCATGGCGCTCTCGGCGTTGACATCCAGACAGGCGACCTTCGCACCCTCGGCGCCGAGACGCTGGGCGACCGCACGTCCGATGCCCGATGCTGCCCCGGTGACGACCGCGGCCTTGCCCACATAACGCTGTTCCACTGCTGCTCCTTGACGAGAACGATGAGATGAGATGAGAGGGATCCGATGCCGGACCGGGATGTCCGGTCGGACCGGGGATGACCGATGATCAGTCGAAGGTGAGCACGCCGCGGGCGATGCTGCCCGAGTGCATGTCATGCACGACGTCGTGGAACTTCTCCATCGGATAGGTGGCCGACACCAGTTCGTCGAGCATGAACTCGCCACGGCGGTAGAGCTCGACGATCTGGGGGATGTCGCGATGCGGGCTGTAGGAGCCGGCACGACACCCGATGACCCCGCGCTCGCACTGTGTGAAGCGCTGGTACGGAAGTTCGAACTTGGCGTCGCCACCGGGGGTGCCGATGATGACGACGGTGCCGCCCCAGTCGAGCATCTCGAGCGCGTTGGAGGTGACGGCGGGATGACCCACGACGTCGTACACCCAGTTCACGCCACCGGCGTTGAACGGACCGGCGAGCTCACCGTTGACCGGATACGGCACGAGCGCACGGACCTGCTCGACGATGTCGGATGATCTGCCGTCGAGGAAGTCGGTGGCGCCGAACTGGCGGGCCAGCGCCTCCTTCTGGGGTTCGGTGTCGATGGCGATGATGCGGCTGGCGCGACGCACGCGCAGCGCCTGGATGGCGTTGAGGCCGACGCCGCCGCAGCCGTACACGACCGCGGTGTCGCCCACCTGGACGCTCGAGCGGTACAGCACCGCACCAGCGCCGGTCATGACACCGCATCCCACGAGACATGCCGAGGTGAGCGGCACATCCTTCGGGATCTTCACCGCCTGGATGTCGCGCACGACGGTGCGCTCGGTGAACACCGACGCCGCGGCGAAGTTCCAGCAGGGGTCACCGTTGAGCGTGAAGGGCTGGGCCATGTTGCCGAGGGTCTTGTAGCAGCGGGTGGGCATGCCCGAACCGCAGGCCTTGCACATGCCACAGGCGGCGAGGGTGGAGATGATGACGTGGTCGCCGACGGCGACGTTGGTGACACCGGTGCCGATCTGCTCGACCACACCTGCGCCCTCATGACCGAGCACCGCCGGTGCGGGCCAGCCGAAGGCACCCGCTGCCGCGGTGACGTCGCTGTGGCACACGCCGGCGGCGGCGATGCGCACGATGACCTCGCCCGGACCCGGATCGCGGACCTCGAGCCCGGTGAGAACCTCGGCACCTTCGCCGGTGAACACGATGCCCTTCATGATTTCCCCCTCAGAGTGGTGTTGCGTCGATGCGGTCGAGGAGACCGCGTGGGTGTGATGACCGGACCGCTGCTGCGATCAGCTCGGCCAGATGATGGACTGCCATTCGGTGTAGGCGTCGAGACCCCAGGTGCCGCCGTCGCGACCGATGCCGGACATCTTGAAACCACCGAAGGGGGTCTCGTGATGGGTCTGCACGCTGTTGATGCCGACGCGTCCGGAACGCACCTGCTTGGCCACCTCGAACGCCGCCGGCGTGTCGCCGCCGAAGACATACGAGAACAGCCCGTAGTCGCTGTCGTTGGCGATGGCGATGGCCTCGTCATCGGTGTCGTAGGGGACCACCACGACGACCGGACCGAAGATCTCCTCGCGCACGGGCGACATGGAGTTGTTGCAGCCGGCCAGCAAGGTGGGGCCGACGTAGTAGCCGCGGTCCATCCCGGGATCGCGGCCGTCGACGACGAGCTCGGCGCCCTCGGCGATGCCGTTCTCGATATGGCCGAGGATGCGCGACTTCTGCACACCGGAGATGACCGGACCGACCTGGGTGGCGGCGTCGAGGGGGTCGCCCACCTTGAGCGCACGAGCGGCCTCGGCGAGACGACCGACGAGCTCGTCGTAGCGGCTGCGATGCACGATGACACGGGTGGGAGCGGTGCAGATCTGACCGGAGTGGAAGGCCCACACCGAGGAGATGCCACCGACGGCCCTGTCCATGTCGGCGTCGGCCATGACGATGCAGGCACCCTTGCCGCCGAGCTCATGGAGCTGACGCTTCATGGTGGGTGCGCCAGCGGCGACGATCATCGAGCCGACGGCCGAGGACCCGGTGAAGCTCACCATGTCGACGTTGGGATCGGAGACCAGGTTGGCGCCCACCTCGGCCTTGCCGCCGGTGACGATGTTGACCACGCCCGGCGGGAATCCGACATCAGCGAGGATCTTGGCCAGTTCGATCACGCACAGCGGATCCTGCGGGGCCGGCTTCATGACGACGGTGCAGCCCACGGCGAGGGCCGGCGCGATCTTTCCGACCATCGAGGTGGTCGGGAAGTTGTAGGGAGCGATACAGGCGACGACACCGACGGGCACCTTGCGGGCGAGACCGCCCATGAGTGCACCGGCGGCCAGCGGCGTGGTGCCGATCGGCTGCGGGGGCAGCGGGCGGCTGAGATCCTCGAGGGCGCCGCGGGCATAGCGATCGAAGCGCGAGATGGCGACGGGGATCTGCATCAGCGAACCGACCGACGAGGTGGCGCCGGTCTCGCTGATCACCAACGGGATGAGATCGGGGGTGCGTCGGGCGAGTTCGGCACCTGCGGCGGCGAGGAGCGCGGCGCGCTCCTGCGGCGTGGTGCGGCTCCATGCCGGGAAGGCCTCGGCGGCAGCCGCCGCAGCCGCGGCGACATCGGCGGCCGATGCCTCGGGCGCCTCGGTGACGACCTGCTCGGTGGCGGGGTTGATGATCTCGTAGGTGCCATCGCCGCCGGGGACCCATTCGCCCCCGATGAGCTGGCGGTACGCAGTGCTTGTGTTGGCCATAGGACCTGACGTTATGTCAGATGACGGCCCTCGCGGAACCGATCCCGTCCGCCGGTCCCCGGGCCTTGCCCGACCGTGTGCCACGGGTATTCTGACGGCTCGTCAGAAATCGCACCATCCCCCGACCCATGTCCGGAGCAAGCATGTTGGATCAGTTGATCAAGGGTGGCCTCGTCATCGACGGCACCGGTACCCCCGGACGCATCGCCGACGTCGGCATCCGAGATGGTCGCATCGTGGCCATCGGTGAGATCACCGAGGACGCGCTCGACGTGGTGGATGCCACCGGACGCATCGTGATGCCCGGCGTCATCGACGCCCACACGCACTACGACGCCCAGCTCCTGTGGGACCCGGGTGCGTCGCCGTCGGCCAACCATGGCGTCACCACGGTCATCGGGGGCAACTGCGGCTTCACCCTCGCTCCCCTGCGCCCCACCGCCGATGAGGCCTCGTATCTCCAGGAGATGATGAGCCGTGTGGAGGGCATGCCGTTGCCCGCCCTTCGCCAGATCGACTGGAACTGGGAGACCTTCGAGCAGTACCTCGCCCGTCTCGACGGCAACATCGCCGTCAACGCCGGCTTCCTCGCCGGCCACTGCGCCATCCGTCGCTATGTCATGGGCCCCGAGTCGGTGGGTGGCGAGGCCACTCCCGAGCAGATCGCAGCGATGGTCGCCGAGCTGCGCACCGCCATCGAGGCCGGCGCGCTGGGCTTCTCGTTCACCCGTTCCGGCAGCCACAGCGACGGCGACGGTCAGCCGGTGCCGAGCCGCTGGGCCACCGATGAGGAGCTGTTCGCCCTGTGCGCCGAGACCGGCCAGCATGAGGGCACCACGCTCGAGGGCATCGTGTCGGGCTGTCTCGACCGGTTCGCCGATGACGAGATCGAGCTGCTCGCCCAGCTGAGCGCGGCGGCCGGGCGGCCCCTCAACTGGAACGTGCTCACCATCGACTCCCGTGAGCCTGATCGTGTGCCGCGTCAGCTCGCCGCCGGCGATCGTGCCGCCGAGCTCGGTGGCCGTGTGGTGGCCCTCACCATGCCGGTGCTGGTGCCGATGAACATGAACTTCCTGACCTTCTGCGGCATCTGGCTGCTCCCCGGTTGGCAGGACACCCTGAGCGTGTCGGTCGAGGAGCGCATCGCCCGCCTGTCGGACCCCGAGGTTCGGGCCCGTCTGCTCGCCGCGTCGCAGTCCGAGGAGGCCGGTGTCTATCGCCGCCTCGCCGATTGGGAGGACTACGTCATCGGCGACACCTTCTCCCCCGCGAACGAGGGCCTCTCCAACCGGACCGTGGCCCAGATCGCCGCCGAACGCGGCACCACCCCGTTCGACACGCTGCTCGACATCGTGGTGGCCGACGAGCTGCGCACCATCCTGTGGCCGGCCCCCAAGGACAAGGACGCCGAGAGCTGGCGCATGCGCACCGAGGCGTGGGACGACCCCCGGGTCATGATCGGCGGCTCCGACGCCGGCGCTCATCTCGATCGCATGTGCGGGGCCACCTTCCCCACCCGCTTCCTCGGCGACATGATCCGCGGACGCAAGCTCGTCTCGGTCGAACGAGCCGTGCAGCTCATCACCGAGGTGCCGGCGCAGCTGTTCGGGCTGCGTGACCGCGGCACGCTCGCCGAGGGCAACTTCGCCGACATCGTGGTGATCGATCCCGAGACCGTCGGTTCGGAGAACGCCCGCATGGTCGCCGATCTCCCCGGCGACTGTGAACGACTCACGGCTGGTTCGTTCGGCGTCGAGAAGGTGTTCGTCAACGGCACGCTCGTGATCGAGAACGGTCTGCCCACCGGCAACAACCCGGGCACGCTGCTCAAGAGCGGTGTCGACACCTACACGGTCGCAACGTCCTGATCGACTGACGACCAGTCACTGCACGCGAGAAGGCCCGGGCTC